>JAQULY010000669.1 GCA_028718445.1 Kiritimatiellia bacterium | reverse complement strand
GGCCGGCGCGACGATGGAAGAAATCGTCGCCAGCATCCGTCTCGTGACGGACATCATGGGCGACATCGCCAACGCCAGCCACGAGCAAAGCGCCGGCATCGAGCAGGTGAACCAGGCCATTTCGCAGATGGACCAGGTCACCCAGCAAAACGCGGCCCTGGTGGAAGAGGCGGCCGCCGCCGCATCCTCGCTGCAAGACCGCGCCGTCGAACTGGTCGATGTGGTGGCCGTATTCCGCCTGCGTGGCGATGCCCAAGGGAAAGCGTTGAAAGTGGCGGGCGGCTTGCCGGCCCCGGCTTCAGGTGCCGCCAGCCGGCGCCTGGCGCTGCCCGGCCGCAGCGCCCGCGCTTGATCGTTGTAAACGCCCCGGTACGCCGGGGTTTTTCTTTGGTGATGTCACTGTCTCGTGCGGGGCGTGGATGTTCCGAGTCGCCCCATTGCAGACATACGAACGGGTGACAGAAGCCTTGACTTCACTCCCTTTCACAAGCTTATCAAATGAAAGTGTCCGAAAATGCCAGGCTCGCTCAATAGTGAGGCGTCCCGCGGCCGGAGACGCCATGCGGTGGCTACATTGGCACAGTCTTTCAGAGGCGGTACAGACTGCCGGAGCCAGCGCTGTCCACCGGCGTGCCGTCCGTGCAGCCGGCCATCGGCAAACCCTGCGCCCATCCTGCTGCCAAGGCATGCACGTCACGCAAGGGATCGGACGCCTTGGCCCGCTCATTGCGAATGCGGCAGGTTTCAGGATCAGTGGCAAACAGCCCGTGCGCGAAAACGCGACCCTGCTCGGCCAGCTTCGCGGTCTTCGGCCCGCGGAGCTCCGCGAAGCGCAGCAAGGCTTCATCGAGGCAGCCGTCCCTCCCAACCAGACACCGAGCCAGATGCCAGGCGTCTTCCAACGCCTGACACGCGCCCTGGCCAGATGTCGGCAACGGCGCGTGCGCCGCATCCCCCACGAGCAGCACATTCGCCCGGCTCCACGTGTGCAGCGGCTCCAGGTCGTGCACGGCAATCAGTCGGATGGCATGCGCCGGTGTCGCCTGGATGATGCGGGTGACAGGCTCCGGCCATCCCGCGAACAGATCCTCAATCTCCTTACGCATATCCGCTGCGGGCGCCGCCCCCGGCAATGGCCGCGCCTGCGCCGCCGCCCAGTAGACCAAATCCGACCGGACCGCCACGCAACCGAAGCGATCACCCGAGCCCCAATAATCCCAAATCGCGATATCGCCCACTAATGCACGCTCCCCCTGCGCCACACCCACCCAGTTCACGAAGCCCTGATAAACTGGCGTGTTGTCCCCCGCGACGAACCGGCGTGCCACCGAGTCCATGCGGCCATCGGCGCCGATAAGCAGATCCGGACGAATGCTTACCCCGTTGTCGAACCGCGCCACGGCCTTGCCGCTAGCGTCGAGGTCGATCGCCACCGCCCGATGCCCGAATTCAACCGGGATCCCGGCCTGTGCCGCATGATCCAGCAGTACCGCCTGCAAGTCCCGGCGCAAAATCGTATGGGTCGGATGTCCCATAATCTGGTCTAGCAGCGCAATATCGATGCCCCCCAAAGAATTGCCCGCGGCATCCTGACGGTGCATGGCCACTGGCCGGCCTCCCACTGCAGCGATGTCTTGCAGCAGCCCTAGTTCCTCCAGCACAAAGCCAGCATTGGGCCAGAGCGTAACGCCAGCCCCCATCGTCGCAGGCGCCGCCCGGCCTTCATATACCCGGGGACTGTACCCCTGCTTGCTCAAGGCAAGCGCCACGCTCAACCCTGCAATACCGCCGCCAAGTATTCCGATTTCCATGCTGAAGCTCTCCTATTCAATTCGTCCCGACGCGCCGCCGGCGGCGATCCATCGGACGAGACGGCATCTTAAATTCCGCCACTGTGGAGTACTAGTATGTGAAAATGGGTGGCTTTCATACCTTAATCGGGATAATCATGCGCAATGCCCTCGACCTGAATACAGTCCGTGTCTACGTGGCGGTCGTCGATGAACAAAGCTTTGCCGGCGCGGCACGCCTGCTGTCCCTGCCATCTTCCAACGTCAGCCGCCACGTCGCCTCGCTGGAGCGCATGCTGGGCGTGCGCTTGCTGGAACGCAGCACTCGCCACCTGCGCATGACGGAAGCTGGCACGCTGCTCTACGAACGCGCAAAACCCTTGCTCGACGCCTTGCTCTCCACCGAGGAAGAGCTTGGCGCAGTACAGGGTGAACTGCGTGGCCCCCTAAGGATGTGCATGCCAGGCGAAGCGCCAAGGCTGCTAGCTCCTATCCTGGCCGAATTCTGTAGCCTCCATCCCGGCGTCGAACTGGAATGCGACACGCGCCTGACCGGTCTGGAAGCTCTCCGAGAAGACATGGACCTGTCCATCGTCTTCCATCGTGGGCGCCAGGATGACAGTACCTTTATCACCCGCGAACTCGCTACGCTGCCCAGCATCGTGGTCGCGGCGCCCGCACTGCTCGCTAAAACTGGCATACCGCGCCAAGTGCGCGAACTTAGGTCATTGCCTTGCATTACCACCTTGAGCGCGTTAAAGGGCCAGCCCTGGCAGTTTCTCGACGCCACAGGCGAAATCGTGAAGGTAGCTGTGCGTAGCCGCTATCGTGTTAACAGTGGAGAACTGGCATTGGCGGGCGCGCGGCAAGGCATCGGCTTCGCGATAGTGGCGGCCTACCCATGCCAGGAAGATCTTGCCGCGGGCCGATTGCGTGAAGTGCCGCTGGACCTGTGCCCTGCGCCGCTGCAATTGCTTGGCGCGTACAGCCATCGGCATTCCGTGACTGCGCGGGTTCGGGCTTTACTGGAATTCATACAGGTGCGCTTGGAAGGAGT
>JAQULY010000668.1 GCA_028718445.1 Kiritimatiellia bacterium | reverse complement strand
ACGCCATCAGGGGAAACGAGCACGGGGGGGGGATACTGCAATGCTGGCGACCAGGTGACTTGGCCTTTGGCAACGATTCGGTCTGCCGAAAGCGCAACCGTGACGTTCTCAGGCGTGGTACAGTTTTCCCCCCCGGACGGCACTCTGATCGCGACTGCGGCAACGGCCCGTGCGGACGGGGTATCCAGCGCTTTGGGCCAGACCGTGGTAGTCGTGAGTGCAGCAGCAAAGTGCGAACGATGAACTGCGCCGTAACCGTATGGTCCGAACTCGCTAGTCTACTCTGGGAGTCCCCCCGGCTTTGCCGGGGCGATACTTACACTTTGAGGGTCTAGACCGAAGTTCTAACGCGAAACCACGCGCAAGTGGCTTGTTTATTGCTGATATCGTTGTTTTCAACTGTCACGTTACTGGGCACAACGTTGGCTAGGTCACCTTGATTCCGAGTAGTTCAAAGACGTGGCGCTGGAAGTCCGTAGGTTCGGTAATGGTCGTGAAGCGCGCGACGTTCTTGCCTTCTCCGGCGCGGCAGGAATTCTGGCAACGGGTGGCAAGGTCCTTCAATAGGCTCTGTAGGCTGTGGACGGGCCATCGGTCGGGAGTCTGTTTGGTTCGCTTCTTGTGTTGGGCGGTTTGGCTGGGCTGGGCCTTGGCGACGGGATCGCGTTTCCACCGGTCGTCATCGAGTTCCTCGTCTTGGAACAGGACCGGCGCGAGCGTCTTGCGCATGTGCCATTCAACATAGTAAGCCATCATACACAGGAATATGTGCGCCTTGACGTGATCGGGGGTGCGGTGGTGAATGGGTCGGACGCGCAGGTCCAGCCGCTTGAGGCACCGAAACGCCTGCTCCACTTGTCCCAGGCTCTTGTACGTGCGAACAGTATCAGCAGCACTAATGTCCTCAACGGGTTCACTTGTACGAATAATATAGATGCCGTCAACCCGCTCGTCGCGGGCGATGCGTTCGGTGTCGCGCGTAAACGCGAAGTGGTTGTCTTGGATATCGAGTTTGAAATACTTGGCGATTTTGAAGTGGTTGATGACCCGACCCACCTTTACGCCGATCTCGGCGGCGCTCAGCGGTTTTTGGGTGCGCCGTTTGACCTCCGCGACTTTGGGCGTCAGCAACCGTTCCGTGGCGTCGAGCAATTCGTTGCGCGTGCGACGGCGGTCTTCGGCCAACAGCGGGTTGTAGCACACCATCAAGCGTTCGCCCGGAAATGTCGCATGGGTAATTTCGGCCAGATTTTGCGTGTCGAACAGCGACAGTTGCACGGCGCCCTGTTTGGCCAAGGCCTGGATGTCCTCCGTGCGTAGCGCCGATATCCAGCCCAAATGGGGGTGCTCTCGGAGATCGTCGATCCGGGCCTGGGTGAGCATTCCTCGGTCGCCCACCAGCACCACATGCTCCAACCCGAAACGGTCGCGCAGTTTCTCCACCTGGTCGGCCACCGTAGTGGGATCCGCCGTGTTGCCCGCGTACGTCTCCACCGCCACCGGACGCCCCTGCGCGTCGGCCAACAGCCCCCACACGATGCACGGCAGGTCTTCCTCATCCCGATTATGGCCTCGCATCGCCAGGGGGCACGAGTGGCCGTGATACGTGGTCGAACTCACGTCGTACAGCACCCGCGCCCCTTCCGCCAGATGCCGCGCCGCCAGCTTGTCCTCGATACGCTCCTGCCGTGCCAGCAGCCAATCCAACGCGCGATACAGATCATTCTCATCCGCATCCTCCACGCCCAATTGGGTGGCGAGCGTCGTGGCCTGCCACTGGCGCACGGTCGCCAGTTTCGAACACGGGTCCACCAGACGCTGGGCGATCATCGCCACCGCCAGATCGCGCTCCCGACACGGCCGTGGGGACAGCATACGCTCGATTCCCAGAGCGCGCATGGAACCCAGCACCGCTTCGACATGCCCGTGCGGCAGCGAACGTTCCACGGCGAAGGCGTCCTGCGCGGGAACCAACTTGATGCCCTTGAGCGTCAGCCGCAAGGCATCAATGGCCTCCGGCGGGCACTCCGACAGATTGGCGATAGTTCTCTTGACGGTACGTTTGCCGGCCCGATGCGTTTCGCGCAGTAGAATGGCCGGAGGAGAGTTGCGATTGGGCACGATGTCGATGTACATGGCCTTATTATACTCGATCAATTCCGCAAAGTCAAGTATAATATTTATCATTTACATGGGCGCATTTTGTAGCACAAAAACAATACTAGCACAGATCTAAACCCAATAATTAAAACCCCTTACAACGTACAGTGTGTCGGAGTACCCTCAGAACTTCGGTTTAGGCGGAAAGTTCTCCGCCAATTTCGGGTCTCGATTTGCCTCCGCCTAAAGGCGGTACTCCAAACATTTTCGTGAGCGAATATTCGTGTTCATTGGTGTTCATTCGTGGTTAGACTACTGTTTCCAGGTTTATTGGGGATGCGTTGGATTAAACCACCCTCTTTGCTATGATGATGTCGATTTCTGCGGTTGACAATGAGGAGAGCACCATGGCGGACGACAATCTCAGTCCCTTTACCAATCCCAGGACCTTTGTTCAAACAGCGCAGACCACGCTGCCGGAATTGGATCGCTGGGTCCAAATTACCGATGACGAGGTGAACATGGTCGTCGATATGACCCGGCGAAACGAGCTATCCGGCGGGACACCCATCGTGCGGCAGTTCGAGCAGGAATGGCGGGAGTTGATCGGCGCGAAATTCGCCGTGACCACGGTAAACGGGACGTCGGCGCTGTACTCCGCCTATTTCGGTTTGGGCGTCGGACCGGGGGACGAGGTCATTTGCCCGGTGAACACATGGATATGCAGCATCGCCCCCGCCTTGTTGCTTGGCGCCAA
>JAQULY010000667.1 GCA_028718445.1 Kiritimatiellia bacterium | reverse complement strand
CAGCGCGGACTGCGAGAGCTTCACCATGCTGAGCTGCGCCTGCGCCAACCCGGCATGGCGTGAGGCGACCGGCGAGTATCTCGAGGCGTTCATCCGGCACACGGAGTCGCGCTACGGCGAGCGGGTCAAGGCCTACATGCTGGCCTGCGGCCAGACAACCGAGTGGATGGACTACAGCCGCGGCGTCGCGGGTCGGGCCAAGGTGCAGGCGTGGCAGGACTGGCTCAAGACCCACGGCCGGGCAGAAACGCCCGTGCCTGCGCTGGAGCGCATCGACCGGGCCTCGTTCGAGAACCTGATCCGCGATCCTGCGTCGGAACGGGACGTGATCGACTACGCGCAGTTCACCGGCGACATCATTGTGGACACGATGCTCGGTTTCGTGGCGAGGACACGTTCGATCATCCCCAGACAGCGGCAGGTCGGGATGTATTTCGGGTATATTCTTGAGCTGATCAATATGCGCCTGGTCGCGGCGGGGCATCTGGAGTACGAGCGGCTCTACGCCTCGCCGGATATCGACTTCTTCATCAGCCCCGGCATGTACGGCGACCGTGCGATGGGCGGCGGCAGCGGGTTCATGGTGTCGAACGGCACGCGTCTGCTGAATGGCAAGGGATTCCTGCACGAGATCGACCACCGCACGCACACCTACAACGTCCACCTGGACGAGTATGTGGCGATCGGCTGGATGGTGCCGTGGAAGGATCAGGCGGAGACCGACGCCGGACTGCGGCGCGAGTTTGCGTTGGCAATCGTCAACCAGACGTCGCTGTGGTGTTTCGACATGTGGGGCGGGGTGTTCAAGACACCGGAGACCATGCGGGTGGTGGCGCAGAGCAAGCGCCTCTGGGACCGGTACACGGCGGAGCCGCTGCGAAGCCGTGCCGAGGTGGCGCTGGTGGTTGACCCGCAGAGCGCGCGCGGCCTCAATGATCTGCATCCCGACGTCGCGCAGATCTACAGCGGCACGCGCAACAAACTCAACCGTTTGGGTGCGCCCTTTGAGGTCTTTTCGTTCAACGATTTGCCGCGCGCAGACCTGACCCGGTACAAGCTGTTGGTGTTCCCCGGACTATTCGAGATCACGCCGGAGAAGGCGGACATCCTCAAGAGACACGTGTGCAAAGACAACCGCACGGTGTTCTTCGTTCACGCCACGGGCATCAGTGACGGCAGCAGCCTGGACCCGGCGCGGGTTGAGGCATGGACAGGCACCGCCTTCAGGACCCTCGGCATCAGCACGGTGCAGCGAGACGGCTGGAAGGCGGTCTACGCAGGTGGATACGACGCCGTCACACCTCAGTTGCTGCGGCAGGCGGCCAGGGATGCCGGCGTCACAATCGTCTGCGACGACGACGTTCCCGTGTACGCCAACGAGCGCCTCCTGGCAATCCATGTGGCCAGGGGCGGCGAGCGGACGATCACTCTGCCGGTTGATTGCGAATCGGTATCAGAACTGTACACCGGGAAGGCAATCGCCGTTCGGAACCGGAGTTTCACCTATTCCTTCATGAGCCCGGATACGGCGCTTTTCGAGATGCATCCACGGCGATGAATGACGCAGGACGCCGGCCGGCGACGGAAACGTCAAGGCGGCGGGCAGGCCCAGTGACGGGCCGTTCGCCTTCCTCCACGGGTTCTGTTATGTTGCGGACCATTGAGAGTTATCATGAAGAGATTGAGCATGACCATGGCGGGTGCGGCCTGCCTGCTGACGGCCGGCGTTGATGCCGGCGCCGTGACCCCCGTCAAGAACGGAGTGGCCACGTGCCGCATTGTCGCCGATCCCTCTGGGGGCGCACCGCTCTCACCGGCGGCGACGAACTGGGCGAAGCCGTTGACGTTTGCGTACCGCTCCTTCTGGCCGGAGTTCGAAGCCATGCGGCAATTCCGGGACGCAGGCATCGACGACGTCTGTGTCTTTGCGGCAAACACCGACAATTCGCTGGGAAAGCCCTACTGCAAATATCCGCCGGTCTGGCGCTGGTTCGGGAAGTACGATTTCGCGTCCCTCGACAAGCAGTATGACGATGTGCTGGCGGTGAACCCGGACGCGCGACTGATCTGCATGGTCGATCTCAACACGCCGATCTGGCTGCATCGACAGTTATCGCTCCGCGGCCACAGCGCGGACTGCGAGAGCTTCACCATGCTGAGCTGCGCCTGCGCCAACCCGGCATGGCGTGAGGCGACCGGCGAGTATCTCGAGGCGTTCATCCGGCACACGGAGTCGCGCTACGGCGAGCGGGTGAAGGCCTACGTGCTGGCCTGCGGCCAGACAACCGAGTGGATGGACTACAGCCGGGGCGTCGCGGGTCGTGCCAAGGTGCAGGCGTGGCAGGACTGGCTCAAGACCCATGGCCGTGCGGAAACGCCCGTGCCTGCGCTGGAGCGCATCGACCGGGCCTCGTTCGAGAACCTGATCCGCGATCCCGCGTCGGAACGGGACGTGATCGACTACGCGCAGTTCACCGGCGACACCATTGTGGACACGATTCTCGGTTTCGTGGCAAGGACACGTTCGATTATTCCCAGACAGCGGCAGGTCGGGATGTATTTCGGGTATATTCTTGAGCTGGTCAATATGCGCCTGGTCGCGGCGGGGCATCTGGAGTACGAGCGGCTCTACGCCTCGCCGGATATCGACTTCCTCATCAGCCCCGGCATGTACGGCGACCGTGTGATGGGCGGCGGCAGCGGGTTCATGGTGTCAAACGGCACGCGTCTGCCGAATGGCAAGGGATTCCTGCACGAGATCGACCACCGCACGCACACCTACAACGTCCACCTGGACGAGTATGTGGCGATCGGCTGGATGGTGCCGTGGAAGGATCAGGCGGAGACCGACGCCGGACTG
>JAQULY010000666.1 GCA_028718445.1 Kiritimatiellia bacterium | reverse complement strand
AGGGCGGGCAGTGCGTGTATGGGTCTATCGTTGTCGACAGGGTCAAGCAGTGCATGAGCTTCTGGGATTCAGCGCGCTATGTAGGATCGTTCATTATGCCGGAGATGTCTTCCTGCTACGGAGACTGGGACCGCGCCGGGAACGGCGTGGTGTACTTCATACAGAACTGGTTCGGGTACGGCCCGGCCACCATGGCGCCGACGATCATGGGTGTCATCGCCTCGGTGGAAGACGAAGAGAACACGATGCAGTACCGGATGGAGCGGTCCAAGAACCGGATCGAGGAAACGCCTGTGAAGCGCGTGGGCGTAAACTTCGGCGGGGCAGTGGATCAATACCTGTACGAGGAAGGGATGCTGTGGACGCATCACCCGGCCATGTTCCGGCTACAGGAAGTCCTGCCCATGATCCCGGTGACGTACCGCGGAGCGGTGACACGGAGATACCACCAGAGCGCCCAGATGGAGCCGTTCGGCAGTTCGCCCAAGAGCTGGGTCTATGCCTCTAACGTGGCTGGGATGGACGGGATGTCGGTGCACCTCATCCAGCCGGTGGTCGCCCGGACTGGATATTCGGCGCCCGCGGTGGACGGCGCGCTGAGCGACGCTTGCTGGGACGGGGCGAACCGGTTAAATATCGTGGTGAATCATGACTACATTGACTACGCCCGCAACGGAGGTCCCAATCTGCCGAAGGCGGACGACCATGCCTACGCGATGCTACGCTACGACAGCGCGAACCTGTATGTGGCGGCGGGCATCCATGCGGCGTTTCCGACGGCGCAGCCCGGCGCAAAATACGTGAAGATTGCGCTGGCGAGCCGGGAGAACCCGGGCAACGTGATTGTGCTCAACTGCGATGCGGTGTCGGGGAAGAGTTCCACCGGGCTTGAGACAGGTCTGTGGACGGGCGTCAGCCGGACGGACGGCGTGGATCCGTTCACCGCCGAGCTGGCGATCCCGTGGAGCGCGGTCGAATCGGCCGGCCTATGGAAAGAGCAGATGCTGGTGAATATAGAGATCTGCGGCTGGGCACTGAAGGCAAATGGCCGGCTTGCCCCACACACCGCGACCTTTTTGGAAACGAGCAATTACTTCACGCCTCTGTATCTCGACGCGGCGCGCGGGTCGTCGGCGGTGGCCAAGCCGCACACGGTGAAGCTGTACTTCGCGGAGATGGAGGGGCTTTCCGGCGGGCAACGGATCTTCGACGTGAAGCTACAGGGGCAGACGGTGCTCTCGAACCTGGACGTCGCGGCGCAGGCCGGTGGCGGGCGGCGCGGGCTCCTCAAGGAGTTCACGAACGTCATGATCGCCGACAAACTGGATATAGATTTCACGCGCAAGGCCGGAGATCCGATGCTTTCGGGCGTGGAGATAGACGGAACGTATACTGACTTTGCGGAGAATGTTCCGCCAGTGGCGCAGATAGACTCCGACAGAGTCTCGGGATCATCGCCCCTTACAGTGAATTTCAGCGCGCAGGATTCGTACGACGACGATGGCCAGATAGTTGACTGCCGGTGGAACTTCGGCGACGGCGTCATGGCGTGGGGTTCCACGGCAAGCCACATATACGCGGAGCCTGGAACGTACACGGTCAGTCTCATGGTTCTCGACAGCCGCGGCGCGGCGGGTAGCGCGACAACAACGATTACCGTGAGCGCGGGCGCTGTTTCGGCGTTCGTATGCGGCATCCGCGCGAGCGGCGGGGACTACGCGACGCTGACGGCGTGGGAAACGGCGATCCAGAGCGATCTTACGGCTTCAGGGTCGCTACTCTTTACTGTTTCGAGCCGCGGGTCCTACGCCGCGGCCGATGACGGCACAGTGGTGACATTCACTGGCGGCTCGACGGGGATACTGAAACACATCAACGGCGCAAACGTCGCGTATATTACCGGTTGTTCCGGAACGATACAGACGGGTACCGTTACCTGCGCGTCGGGGCGAGCGTTCAGCGTGTCGAATACGGGCGTCCGTATCAACAGGGCCATTGCGGAAGGATACAACGACTGGCCAACGACGGGGCTTGCGGACATTCTGACGCTCTCCGGCTGGGTCACGGACGCGGATCATGGCGTGACACTGCGTTCTGCGGCGGGCCATGCCCACAACGGAGTGCTTAAGAACGCGAGCAGTCAGTATACGGGATTCGCCCTCAAGGGAGGGGCGTATAACGTGGACGCGATAGTGGACAGCATAGGCAATGTATCCATAGAGGGTATTATAGATGCCGGCGGTAGGATCAAGCTTGGCGCTGGAAGTTCGGCAAATCGCGTCATAGTCAGCAATGGAAGCATTTACGTTGGCATCGGGGGCACAGTGGCAAACTGCATGGGCGTCAACTGTTCATTCGGTGTTGGATCTGTGCAATTTGTAACGTTCAATGCCGCGTTCATCAACTGCACGTCCGTGAACTGGTCATGGACGGCCTTCTCGCCGGGCACCTCCAACAAGCGCATTCGGTTTGTGAACTGTCTGGCGAAACCGGCCTCGGGCGGGAAAGGATTCGACAGCAACGAGTATCCCGAACTCAATCCGATAAGTTATTGTGCATCATCTGACGGCACGGCGGACGACTGGGAGATCTGGAACAGCGCAGGGCGCCAGGCGAACCAGGCAAACCGCGTATTCACGTTCGTGAATGCCTCCTCGAACGATTACCGACTGGCGGATACGGATCCCGGTGCGCGGGGGCTTGGGACGGCGGGATTCGGCGCGGACATCGAGGGACAGACCCGCCAGGAGCCGTATGATATCGGCGCGGACGAGGTCTCAAGCGGCGGGAACATAAGCCCGATGGCCATGATTTCTGCAACGCCTACCTCCGGTATCGTGCCTCTGGCCGTGAGTTTCAGCGGTGCATCATCGA
>JAQULY010000665.1 GCA_028718445.1 Kiritimatiellia bacterium | reverse complement strand
ACCTGCTCGACGAAGTCCGCATGGTGGAACTGGCGGGCGCTGACATTTACCGCCAGGGTCAGATGAGTCCTGTTCGGCTGCCCGGCCCAGGCGACCAGTTGGGCGCAGGCGGTTTCCAGCACCCAGAGGCCTAATGGCAGGATCAAACCGGTGTCCTCGGCCAGTGGAATGAACTCGGCGGGAGACACCAGGCCGCGTTGCGGATGCTGCCAGCGCACCAGCGTCTCTGCGCCGAGCAAACGACCCGCGGCGTCAACCTGGACCTGGTAATAAAGCAGAAACTGCCTGGTCTGAAGGCCTGCGCGCAGGTCTTCCTCCAGCACGGTGCGCGCGGTGACCACGGCCTGCATCTCGGGATCGAAGAAGCGCAGGGTATTGCGACCCGCCGCCTTGGCTTGATACATGGCCAGATCGGCCCGTTTGAGCAACTCGTCTACAGTCTTTTCGTGATTGACGAAGAGGGTGGCGCCGATGCTCGGGGTGCTGTGGTGCTCATGGCCGGCAAGCTGGTAGGTCTGGTTGAGCGTGGCGAGGATCTTCTCGCCGACGGTTTCGGTCTGGCTGGCGGCCTCACGGATGTTTTCGCTGAGGTCTTCGAGCATCACCACGAATTCGTCGCCGCCCAGGCGGGCCACGGTGTCGCCCTCGCGGACGCAGGTGACGAGGCGCAGGGCGACCTGTTGCAGCAGCAGGTCGCCGATGTCGTGACCGAGGGTATCGTTGAGATCCTTGAAGTTGTCGAGATCGATGAACAACAGGGCGCCTTCGCGACCGCTGCGGGCGCTGGAGGCCAGCGCCTGTTGCAGGCGGTCAAGCAGCAGGCGCCGGTTGGGCAGGCGGGTGAGGGGATCGTAGAAGGCAAGATGCCGGATCTCGTCCTCCGCCGCCTTGCGCCCGGTGATGTCGGTCAACGTGCTGACGTAATGGCTGATTTCGCCATTGCCGTTCTTCACTGCGGTGATGGTGAGCCATTCCGGAAACAGTTCGCCATTCTTGCGCCGGTTCCAGAATTCACCCTGCCATGAACCGGTGCGTTCGACGCTTTCCCTCATCGCGGCAATAAACGCCGCGTCATGACGACCGGATTTAGTCAAGTTCGAAGGCCGACCGACCGCTTCCTCGGCACTGTAGCCGGTGATCTTCGTGAAGGCCCGGTTGACCTTCAGGACCACACCAGCGGCATCGGTGACAAAGATGCCTTCCTGGGACTCGAAGGCGGTTGCGGCAATACGCAACTCCACATCGGCCTGCCTGCTCGCCGTTACATCGCGCGTCAGACTGAGCAATGCAGTGATCTGCCCAAGCGAATTCCGCAAAGGCACCGCATGGGTATCCAGCCAACGATGGCCGCCCTTGAGGCCCTGAATCTCGAACACCAGGCTGCCCGATTCCCCTGCAAAGACACGTTGCGTGAGAGCCATAAAGGCATCGCGGTGTTCCGGGACGATCAGCGGCTGGACTTGCTGGCCGACAACCTGATCCAGGGAATCGGCCTCGATCATGTCCAGCCCGGCGCGATTCATGTGCAGCAGGGTGCCGTCTGCCGCCAGTTGTTTCACGCACTCAGGCTCGGTTTCGATGATGGTGCGCAGTTCCAGTTCGCGCTCGACGAGTTTTCGTTCCAGTTTTTCACGCACCAGTGCATTGCGCACCGCCCGGCTCAAGGCATCGTGGTCGAAACAGCCCTTGACCAGGTAATCCTGGGCGCCCGCCTCGAGGGCGGCGACGGCGAGCGCATTGTCGTCGAGTCCGGTCAGCACGATGATGGGCATATCGGGAATGGCGGCATGCAGCGCCCGCACTGTGGCAAGCCCGGTGGAATCCGGCAGCGACAGGTCGAGCAGGGCGATATCGGGGCTGTCGCGTCGTGCCGCGGCAATCCCTTCGGCCAGCGTTTGTGCCCAGATTATCGGCTCGCTACCGTGCTCGAGTTTGGCGAGGCGCGCTTGCAGCCGAATCAGGTTGAAATCGCCGGGGGCGTCCTCGACCACCAGAATCCTGACAAGCCGGGAAGAAGCTTCAACCACGCGGTTTAATCCTGTCACTCGAGGCCGGGGGCGAGGCATGAACTTCCCCCAACCATTGCCGGAGTTTGGCCTGCAGTTGGCCAGGATCGAGGGGCTTGCTGATACAGTCGTTGATGCCCGCCTGCAGGCACTTTTCCCGCGTCCCGGCATAGGCATCCGCGGTCAAGGCGACGATCGGCGTGTCGGCGTGGTGTGGAATCTGCCGAATGCTGAGCGTGGCTTCTATGCCGTCCATCACCGGCATGCGCTGATCCGTGAGAATCAGGTCATAGCGGTTGACCAGCGCAAGATCGACGGCTTTCCCGCCGTCAGCGGCGAGATCGAAATCAATGTCCGCCTGGCCCAATATTCGGCAGATAAAATCCCGGCTGCGCTGGTCGTTCTCGGCCACGAGTACGCGGGCTTTCTTTTTCGCCAAGTTCTCTGCCGCCGGCTGGGGTAGTTCCAGGCGAATGGCGAAGGCGAAGCTGCTGCCTTGACCCGGTGTGCTGCTGACCTCAATCCGGCTGCCCATCAGATTAACCAAGCTCTGGCTGATCGCCAGGCCGAGTCCCGTACCGCCATACTCGCGGGTACTTGAATTGTCGGCCTGCTCGAAGGCATGAAAAATTCTTTCCTGATCGCTGGGCTCGATGCCGATTCCGGTGTCGGCAACGGCAAAGCTCACCAACGCGCTGGTGGCATCGCGTGCCTTGGCCTGAACACGCAGCGTAATGCCGCCACGCGCGGTGAACTTGACGGCGTTCCCCAGCAGATTGATCAGCACTTGCCTCACCTTCCCCGCATCGCCCTTGACGAAGTGGGGCACGTCGGCGACTCCTTCAAAGGCAAGCTGCAGGCCTTTGCCGTCGG
>JAQULY010000664.1 GCA_028718445.1 Kiritimatiellia bacterium | reverse complement strand
CGAAAGCCGCAAAGCCTGAAGCGCCAGGCCCCGTCCAGGTGCCCGCCTGGCCCGTGCCCCGGTCATTGCGAAGAAAAACGCTTCCGTAACCGTAGGAGGTGAAGGACTTGCTCGTGTCGGCAGTCTCCGCGAAGCCCAGCGTAATCCAGTGATCCCCTCCGCTGGTCACGTCGATCGTCGCGCTGAGGTGGTAGACGTTTCCGGTGGCGGGAGTGAACGGAAGCCAGGCGCTGCCGGTCGAGCTGTCGCCGACCGATCCATCGGCATGGAAGGAAGCGGCCGCGATCCACGTTTCGTACCCGCCGGTACGTATGTCGGGAACGGTGCCGTTCAGCGGATCCGATGCCCCGCCCGAGAAGTCGTCGGCGTACGTTTCGCTTGGGCCGACCACCACAAGTTGGAGGTCGCGGATCGTGCCGGTGGCCGTCAAGTACTTGGAGAACCCGACGTAGTGAATAGGCGCCACAACGCCAAAGGCCACCGGTCCCCGCAGCAACACATCATTCGCGAAGAAGCTGACGGTCCAGTTCGTGGACGAGGGATCCTGCGCGTCCAGCACGATCGTGAACCTGACCTCCCCGAAAGGAGCATCGAATGCCGCCGGGCCTTCCTGGCCGGGCCCCATGTACGTGGCCCCCTTGCCCGAGCCCCGGTTATGGCAGAGGCCAACGCTCCCGTAACCGTAGGAGGTGAAGGACTTGCTCGTGTCGGCAGTCGCCGCGAAGCCCAGAGTTATCCAGTTCTCCCCTCCGCTGGTCACGTCGATCGTCGCGCTGAGTTGGTAGACATTTCCGGCGGCGGGAGTGAACGGAAGCCAGGCGCTGCCGGTCGAGCTGTCGCCGACCGATCCATCGGCATGGAAAGAAGCGGCCGCGATCCACGTTTCGTACCCGCTGGACCGGATGTCGGGAACGGTGCCGTTCAGGGGATCTGAGGCCTCGCCCGAGAAGTCGTCGGCGTACTTTTCGCTTGGGCCGGCCACGGCCACCACAAGTTGGAAGTCGCGGATCGTGCCGGCGGCCGTCAAGTACTTGGAAAAGCCGACATAGTGGATGGGCGCCTCGACGTCGAAGGCAACGGGTCCCCGCACCGGCACATCATTTGCGAAGAAGCGGACGGTCCAGTCTGCGGATGAGGGGGCCTGCGCGTCCAGCACGATCGTGAACTTGACCTCCCCGAGCGGAGCATCGAAAGCCACACCACCTTCCGCGCCGAGCCCCATGCACGTGGCCCCCATGTTCGCACCACGGTCACCCTTGAGGAGAACGCTCCCGTAACCGTGGTAGGTGAAGGGCACGCTCGTGTCGTTCGTCTTTGCGAAGCCCAGAGTTATCCAGTTCCCCCCTCCGCTTGTCACGTCGATCGTCGCGCTGAGATAGTAGATGTTCCCAGTGGCGGGGGTGAACGGAAGCCACGCGCTGCCCGTATCGACCCCCGTTACGCTACCGTCTTCCTTGAACAGCGGGTTTGCGGTCCAGCCGTTCGTGCCGACGCCGCCGCGATCCGCGGGACTGGTACCGTCCAGATTCCCGCTGGCCGTGTTGGTCAGCGGATCCTGATAGATCACGTCACCCGCCGCCCGGCCCGCCAGCGTGACCGCCACGAGCCCGACCCACACCCACCTCGCCGAGCCAACCGTTCGTTTCATCGCCTGCTCCTTCCTTTCCTTGACTATGCTATTATGCTTCTTGTTATCTTCGCGCGCCAATGGGCGATTCGGATAAAAAGATGAGGAAAACAATCATCCGTCAGCGGGCCTTCCCCATGATCTTCCCGGACCCTCCGGTGTCCTTTCCCCTCCGCATCGTCACGGTGGGCTATCATCGTACCGGCCTCGGCCAACGGTTCTACCGCGTGTCCGACCTCGATCGCTATTTCTGCGGGTTTACTCTGCAGGGGCGCTCGACCTTAATCCTGCCCGGCGAGGATGCCTTCACCGTGACTGCCGGCGATACTTATCTGATGCATAAGGGCGAAAGCTATGAGGTGCGGTTCGAACCCCACCCGCTTCCGACGGCAATCTACGTCTCCGTGGAAGGTCCGTTGTTCGAGGCGTTGCTGGACGCCTATGCGCTGCGCGACGTTCATCGCGTATCCCGGATGAACTGCCGGGCGCAGATCGAGACCATCCTGAGGCTGGCCCGGGAGGGCGATCCCGAGCTTCACGCCAGGGCGGCGGTGCTGGTCCACGGCATCCTGCAGGCCATGTCGGCCAAGGCGCATCGTCTCGACGTCCGGCGGTATTCGCCGGACGTTCGTGTCCTCAAGGCCCACATCGACAATCACACCGAAGATGCGATCCCCATGCGGGCGCTGAGCGCTATGGTCCGCAAGTCGCCGGCACAGATCATCCGGATGTTCCGAAAGGAAGTCGGCGCACCGCCCCATCGCTACCACCTGAACAAGAAGATCGAACTGTCGCGGCACCTGCTGGCTGATCGCGGCATGCGGGTCAAGGAGGTGGCGGCCTGTCTGGGTTTCGCCGACCCGTACTATTTCTCCGGCCTGTTCAGGCAAAAGACCGGTCTATCCCCGTCGCACTATCGCCGCGGCGCTCCGGCATCGCGCCGATGACGCGGTACCTGGCCCTGACAGATGTTGCCGTTTGACATCCGCCCGGTTTTCGCACAGTATTCGGAACGTTCCGACATGTCACGCCACAGCGGCACAAATGTCAGCCAGAGCGTGAGCGCAACGCGGGATTCGGATGAACCGTTACTTTATAGTGATCATATGCGGGCTGCTGACGATCCTCTGCGGCTGCCGCCGTTCGGTGGCCGTGCTGGATGCCGCCGACCGTAAGTACCCCGCCATGCGCCAGGCCAAGGCGCACGATCTGGCGGGTGATTTCGACGGCGCCATCGTGCGTTACGAAGAGGTGCTGATGCAGGCGC
>JAQULY010000663.1 GCA_028718445.1 Kiritimatiellia bacterium | reverse complement strand
AGTCCCGCACCGTGAGGCGAGCTCCGGCGACGGGCACGGCGTTGGTGTCCGTGACGCATCCAGCGACCGTGGTTTGGGTCGGTGTCGTGTTTTCATCCGTGGTGCCCGCGATGCCGCCGATGCTCAGCACCGCCACCAAAAACATCGCCGTGCCGTGGAGCCGGCGGTCCCCGCCGGACCGGTGTGGGCTAGCCATGGCCGCTTCCTCCCGCGTTGTCATCCCTCATTACCCAATCCGCCACCAGGGCGCACTCGATGCCGAACGGCAGATAACCGGCGTAACCGAGTATCGGCATCTCGAAGAGATGGAAACGGCCGACATAGGGTACGGCGTAAACCCAGCGGGCATGGCTCCAATAATTCCACAACTCCCAGAAGAAACCGCACACCAGTGCGGCCAGCGCCATGCGCGCCAGGGGCCGCCAGTCGCCGTGGCCCGCCGCGGCGAACGGCGTCGCGCGTCCGGCCAGCGACTCGGCTGCGGCCATGACGGCCAGGGGCGCGAGCCAGAGGAAAGGAAAGAGCGCGTTGGGAAACACGGGCAGCAACCCAAGAAAGAGAGCGCCTGCAAGCAGCGATGCCCATGCCGCTGGACGCGGATGACGGAGTTGAAGCGGTGTGGCGTGCCCCAGTCCGGCCGTCAGCGCCGGATAACCAGCCAGCCACGCTTCGGTGGCCGTGACCGCCGGCAGCACCGTGGCAAAGGAAAGCGAAGCGCAAAGCACATACCCGTCTGCGCTAAAGCCCTCCACACCCTGATAGAACCAGTTCTGCACGAACCGGTTCAAGTACTCGAAGTACCACCAGAAGACGGCGCTCAGCGGGAACAGCCAGGCGTAACGGACCGGCCGCGAGAGCAATGGGCACGCGCCCGTGCGTCGCCAGGCGAGGGCGTTCATGACCACGGTATAGGCCAGCCAGAGCGGGATGAACGTGTAGGGCTGAAGCACGGCGGCATGCGGCAGACGCGTCCATGCCAGCACCCACGCAACGATGCCCGAAGCGACGCCCAGCCATCCCCAGGCAGGAAAGCGCCGGAGCGAAGGGCGCGGCTGAACGTTCCGGGCCTGGCTCACAATCCTGCGTACAACCAGCGCCATGGGCACGAGAAGCACGGCTCCCAAGGCCGCGAAGGCCGTCCAGGCAAAGGCGGCATGCACGATGTGGCGCGTACGAGGAGGGAACTCAAGATAGGCGCTAATCGGCCGGCCGGTCAGCAGCAGTCCCAGCGCGGGCATGGCCAGACAGATAACTATCGCCATTATGCGCCTGAAAACTATAGCTTTCATGACTGTTTGCCTGTTTCGCTCAACGAGATCGGCGACGAGAAGGGTGGACGATGGAGAGGGTCACTACTCGTTATCCGATCTGGTCGCCGATCTCGTTCACCGATTTTCACTTGCTACGTCCGGGCCATGGCCAAGCGCCCACCACTGCCGGCCCGTGACGGCAGGGCGGACTGCGCTTCCGACAACACATCGCTAAGTGCGTCCAGATAGGCGCTGAAGCGTCTGAGGCCGTCATTGGTCAGGCGCAAGGTCGTGCGCGGCTTCAGATCAACGAAGGCTTTGGCCACTTCGACCGCGCCTTCCAGCTGCAGCATCTTGACGTGGCGATTCAGATTGCCGTCCGTCAGATGGCAGAGGTCGCGCAGTTCGGTGAACGCCAGTCCCTTGGGCGCGGCGCAGAGGGCGGAGACGATGGCCATGCGACTGGGTTCGTGGAAAAGGCGGTCCAGACTATCGCGACTGCTGGTTCGATGTGTTGTTTTCATAGGAGTGTCCGTTGCCATACAAAATCATGCCGCCGATCGCTTCGCCGAAGCCGAAGACCAGTCCCATGGGCCATGGGTCAATAAAGCTGATGCCCTGCCAGGCAAGGCAGAAAACGCCGCAGGCGATGTATGCCAGACCCAGGAGATAGATGCCGGGAGGCAGGTTGCGGCGGTAGGCCACATGCACGAGCCCGTAGACCGTCATCCAGGTGCCGAAGAGCAGATCCTGCGCTTCAATGCGCACAAGCGCGAATGAAAGCGCGGCACCTACTATGAGGGCGGGAAAGGCATCCAGCGCGGGCAGGGCCACTGACCAGCCCTGGCGGGTAGCCTGGCGCCAGGTCCAGACCAGCAGCGCGCCGTAGTTCAGCAGCAGACCGGCGATCAGTACGCATCCCCAACCGATGAGATGCGCGGTGGGCGTGGGCGGGATCAACGCCGTGCGACTCAGCAGACCGGCGGCCAACAGCGTGACCACGCCGCCTGCACCGCGTGCCAGGCCGGAAAAACCGCGGAAACGGCGGCGTTCCAGCACGACTGCTTGCATCTCGCGCACCCGCGCCAAGGCTTCGCCAATATCCTGCTCGTCCATGCTTCTTCTCCCAACGACGAGAGGATGCTACCACATGCGCAGAGTACTTTGCAACACAAAGTTATGGGTTTGTACCGTCTGGGCGTTTCCGGGTTTGTGGGGGGATTGCTCATTGAACGGGACGCTGGTCCATGCTCAAGCCGCCGAAGTGGAAGAGCCGACAAAGTGTGCGACCAGCGTAAAACGACGATGTGCGCGACGAAGCGTAAACGACGAAGTGCGCGACGAGGCGTGGGTCGACGTGTGGGGGTCTGGTAGGCTTTTAGTCTTACATGGCCAAAGGTCTCTGCCATACCTGCGGCTCCCATTCAGGCCACGCCACACTTTGTCGCTCTATTCGTCCCACGCTTTTTCGTCTACGCTTCGCCGCAAGTCTTCCTCGAGAACACTCTGTCCGGTGCAACGAGAACGGCGGCGAGAACGGCTAACGTTTGAGGCCCATCAGCAGTTCGAAGACCAACGGATCCTTGCGGCGGACCTCTGCGGGAGTCAAGCCGTCCAGTTCGTGCGGGAACACCACCCAACGGTCGGTGGTGTGGAT
>JAQULY010000662.1 GCA_028718445.1 Kiritimatiellia bacterium | reverse complement strand
TGTGCGCTGCAAGCCCTCAAGCAGCAGTACCGCCGACGGGCTGAGGCCACGCCCGACGATCATGTGGTGCTGTGGTTCGACGCCTGCCTGTTCGATCAAGCCATGCTGGCCCACATTCTGTCCTGCCTGCATCATCTGGCCGCCAAGCATGTCGAGCTGCTGTGCGTTGACGCCTTTCCTGGTATCATGCCGTTCCACGGACTGGGACAGCTCAGACCTGTGCAACTGGCATCCCTGTATGCCACGCGCCGGCCCCTCTCGGATGCGCATCTCCGTTTCGCGGTGCTGGCCGACAGCGCCTTCGCCACCCAGGATGCATCCATCTTGTCCGCGTTGGCCCATTCGACCGACGCCCCACTGCCGTGGCTGACCCGCGCCGCGGCGCGCTGGCTGCAGGAACAGGCCGCGCCGGACACCGGCATGGGCCGGCTCGAGTGTCTGGCGATGGATGCCGTCCGCGCCGGCTGTGATACGCCGCAAGCCATTTTCGCCGCCGTGGACGCCGCGGACGAGCCGCCGCACTTCTGGGGAGACACCACACTATGGGCCAAGATCAACGCGCTCGCCGACCGCAAACCTCCACTGCTCATGATTGAAGGTCCGACCGACAGGTTGCCCCAATGGGAAAGCACAATCCCGCTGAACGACTTCAGGATCACGCGTGCGCCGAACGCATGACGGTAGATTCATCAACCGCGTTTACCGATGATCCTCGCAGGCGTTGCGCGAAACTATCACATAGTACGATGTGGGGAATCCTGTGCACGGCGGCGATTTTGTTCGCGCTGGCGCGCGCGGATCTGCTGCGCATCGACTTACTCATGGAGGCCTGGCACCACCAGCGCGTCACAATCGGTTGCATGGCCACACTGCAATTGGGTATGGCTGCGCTCAGCGTGATGCGCTATCGTGCCATGCTCTTAGCCTGCGGCGTCCAAGCACGGAAGCGAGATGCGATGGCCGCAACACTCGTCAGCACGGGCGTCTCACTCTGGCTTCCCGCATCGGCGGGCGTATCGGAAGTGTTGCGCGTCGGCTTGATGTGCGGGGCGGATGTCACTGACCGTCAGGGCTTGCTGGGGCGCGTGTCGCTGGCCTCGCTGCTGGACCGCGCAACCGGACTCATTCTGGTGTGCCTGGTGGGTACGGTGGGTGCCCTGGCGCTGCAGTGGTTGCCAGCATACTCCGCGCCCCCCGGGTCATCGTTGCCGCGCCTGGCCGGCATGTTTCTGGCAACGGCGGCCCTGCTGATGGGGTTGGTCGCGGGGCTGGCCCGATGGGCGCGCCGTGCAGATGTGCGGGGCCACGACGGTCATCCGGGCGACGTTCGCCCGGCACCGCACCTGCCGAGTCGCCTGCACATGCGCCTGCAAGCGCTCGTGGTGGAATTGCAGCGTCAACGCGTGCGCGCCGTTGACCTGGTCTACCCCACCCTCCTAGCCCTGCTGATTTTCGTCATTCTCGTATGGATCTACCTGCTGGCCATCCGTGCTGTCGGTGGCCAGGCCACGGCCGCGGCCGTGTCCGTGATGCTGCCGCTCTTTACGCTGGCGGGCATGCTGCCCATCAGTATCGGTGGACTGGGCGGACAACAACTGGCTGCGATCGCGGTGCTCCGCAGCCTGGGATGCGATCCGGCGGCCGTGGCCTCGGCCGGTTTGCTGAACGCCGCGGTCGTGTTGTGCGTGCACTCGGTGCTGGCCGGCTTGTCCGCCGGCGTGTCATTCCGTCAACTGCACCGCTTGTTGCACCGTTCGGGTTCTTCAACTTGACCGTCATCATTCCAACCTGGCAGACACGCGCCCTGCTGCTCAAATGTCTGGAGGGGCTGCTGACCGGCGACGCCACGCCTGTGCGGCGCCCCGCGATCGTCGTCGTGGACAACGCCTCAACGGACGGCAGCGCGGACGCGGTCACGGCACATTTCCCGTCCGTCACCGTGCTGCGCAACAGCCGCAACGCGGGCTATGCCGCCGCCGTGAACCGCGGTCTGCAACACGTGTTAAGCGGCGGCGGCGACGGTCCGCTGGCGTTGCTGAATCCCGACACCCTATGCGCGCCCGCAACGCTGGATCTGCTTGCCGGCTATCTCGACTCGCATCCGCGCGCGGGTCTGGTGGCGCCCCGGCTCAGGCAATCTGACGGTCAACCGCAGCCATTCGCCTTCGGCGGCGATCCCACCCCCGCCTACCTGCTGCGCCGCGGCTGGCAGCGCCGCGTGCATGGCCGTTATCTGCATGACTGGGGCGACCTGGCGCAGGAAACGGTGGACTGGGTCAGTTTCGCCTGCGTAGCCGTCCGCGCCATGGCGGCGCGCCAGACTGGACCGTTGGACGAGCGTTTTTTCATGTATTTCGAGGACAACGACTGGTGCTTGCGCGCGCGCCGCGCCGGCTGGACCGTGGCGCGCGACACACGCGCCGAGGTGGTACACCTCGGCGGCGCGAGCCTCAAGCAGAGCGATACCGCGCGCAAGGCCTATCGGCGCAGCCTGCTGTATTTTCAGTCCAAGCATTACGGCGCGGCCGCGGCCCTGCTGATGCGCATCCTGCTGCCGCTCTATCGCTTGTAAAACGATTCGGAAATGTCTCCTCGTTTTCCGTAATCGTCGCCCGTAATCGTCACCCGGATTATCTCCTCAAATCTTCATAACACTCTTGACAGTTCCCGCACCCCACTCGCAGCCCGATCTCACTGACCCCTTACGGATCGGCTGTGCATTTGCCGCCGGATGCTCTATCCTCTGCGCCCATGTGGTCTTCCGTCATTGGTTCGCTGTTGCCCGTTGTGCTGATGATCCTGCTTGGCACCGCGCTACGGCGATTCCATTTCCTGCCGGACGTATGTTTCGATGGTCTCAACAAACTCGCCTTCTGGGTGGGCCTGCCTTGCATGCTCTTTACGGACATCTC
>JAQULY010000661.1 GCA_028718445.1 Kiritimatiellia bacterium | reverse complement strand
AAGCGGTACACGATGAGCGTACGCCCAAACTACGAGTTTCAGGGCAACCCGATGTGCACCGACGATGGGGATGTCGTCCAGCTCACCGATGGCCGGC
Organism: Kiritimatiellia bacterium; assembly: GCA_028718445.1. GTDB lineage: Bacteria > Verrucomicrobiota > Kiritimatiellia > RFP12 > JAAYLN01 > JAQULY01. The sequence continues at coordinate 2,819 of JAQULY010000661.1, read as the reverse complement.
TGTCGACAAACCGGTGGTGGGACAAGGCGATGGTCGGGTTCGACTCGGGACCGTTCGACATCACGATCGACCTGGAGCAGGAGTTCCCGATAGAGGCCGTGGAGGTCCGGGTGGCTTCCACCGAGGATGGCCGGTATTTCCCCAAGCGGATTGTCGTGCTGGTCAGCGACGACCTGAAGACCTACCGCGTCGCCGGCCAGACGGTTAAGAACCCGGCCGATGTGGCCGGCAAGTTATACCATTGGTTCCGAATCGACCGCCTTCGGACCAGGGGACGGTACGTGGTTGTGAGCTTCATTCCGGACAGGGCTTTCATTCCTCTGGACGAGATCCGGGTGCTCAAAGGTTCGCACGGGCTTGAAGAGGTCTCCTTCGAGAACAGCAAATCGCTCCACTCCACCATGTTGCTGCCTCTCAGTGAAAGTGAAGTGACCTATGTGCCGGTCGCGCAGGTCGTACCGCTCATATTGAGGAGGCAGGAAGCCGGACTGATTGTGGACTTGCCTCCGGATATCCGGCCGATTCCCGGGCATGCGTATTCATCCCCCGTGGCGGTGAACGAAGCCAACGGGCCATACCAGCGATATCGGGCCAAGGACCCGACGCGGTATCTGTTCTTTGAGACCGACCTCCCGGCTGGAAGCCGCCGGGATCTGCGCCTGCAAAAAACCATCGAGGATGGACGCGCGCTTGAACAGTGGATTGCCATCGAGGTGATCGAGATCGGTCGAGCCCCCATGCCCCAGCGGCTGATAACCTGCGTGGGTTGGCAGCCGAGCGACCTGTATTTCGCATGGCCGGGGTTCCTGAACACCTACCGCGATTTCGGCCTGAACACGCTTTCGATCATCGGCGGCGACGTGGGATCGAAGGTTCCGAATGCTCCGCTCGATGCTCTGATCGCATCGGCCCGCGCGCGCGGAATGTCCGTCGTCGGTTACTTTTCGCCGCTGAACTTGAACAGCAAATACGTGGAACGCGACCCCTCGTTGCGCCGCGCGGTGAGCTTGTCCGGTAAATCCCTGGCTTTCCCGTGTCCGCTGGAGTACCTGAACAGAATCGTGTACGACGAACTCGCCTACCTGCGCCGGGGTGTCGCGCACGGCCTGTTCGAATACTGGCTCGATTCCGAGACCGGTTTTCCCGGCGACATCTGCTTCTGCGAAAGTTGCCTTGAGCGGTTCCGGCGGTTTGTGGAGTCCAAAGAGCCAGGCGTGCCGTTGGAGGATCCGCGGATCTTCGAACGGAGTCCCGATAAACACCCCGAGTGGCACCGGCGATGGACGACGGCGAAGGCGGCGTTCGGGGTGGAAGCGATGACCCGCCTGCGCGATGAGCTTCAGAAGGAATCCGTCCGGCTTCATCCTCGAACGGCGCCGGATGTCTCAATCGCGTTGTACGGGTTCACGCCCGACGGCGGTTACGACCGGGGCTTCATTACCTTCGGGGCGCTCCATGCGGCGGGCGTGGTCAAGTTCGCCATGCCCGTCTGCTACACGAAGTCCGCAACCGAAATCGCCGCGTTCATCCGCAGCAACCGGGAGGCCATACCCGATGCCGGAATGGTGGCCTGGATGCCGTCGCGGTGGATTCCGGACACTGGCAAGGAGTGGGACAGCGCGTGCCTTCCGGCGCGCATCCTGGCGCTTCTAACCAACGGCGGCAAGGGGTTCACAGTTCAGGGCATGGGCGGGTTTGACGGGCTTGACTACAAGTACCTGGTCAAGGCGCTGAACCTGGTCGTGCCGGTCGAGGAAATCCTGGTTGAGGGCAGCCTGCTGGACCGGGACGCGGTTCGTTTCCCTGAAAACGAGGTGCATGTGTCCGGCATGACGCTGAACGGCGAGACAGTGCTTCTGCTGATGGATTTCCGGAAGCAGGAGTGCGCCGGATCGCTCCGCATCGACGAGGAGAGCATGGTGATAGATTTGGCGGCAAAGAAAGTGACCGACAGACTGGCGCCCGGCCATCAAAAGATTACCGCGCGTCCCGGCGAACATGGTCTGGCCTTCCTTATGATTGTTCCCGTGAAGCGCGCGGACCATTACCGCAAACCCATATCCCTCCGCAGTTCGTGCTCCGGAGGCAAGATCGAGTTCGAATGGTTCCCCAACGCCCTGGCTGGCGATCGCCACGTTTTTCAATACGCCGCGAGCCCCGCGTTCACCGGTGACGTGGTGACGGTCGGCGAACTCGACAGGGGCCGGCATTCGGTCAGTAAGGTCGTTCTGGATCGGGGTTACAAATTCTGGCGCGTAGGCGCGGGGCCGGCCGACGCGCCAGGCGGGATTGCCTACAGCGATGCGCGGGAAATCCGGGTAAGCGAAGACCTGGGAGACTCGCAGGGCACCGCGCCAGGAACGGGTTTACCACCGCGCCGCATTACGCTAGTCGGCATCCAGGACGGCCAAACGATCTCGGGCAGGTTGGCCGTGGAGGCGGAGGTCGAGGGTATGCCCGTGGCCAGGGTGGAGTTCCACATTGATGACAACCTGGCACATCGGGAAGGCGGTGCGCCCTACTTCCTCTACGGCGACTACCAGACATGGAACACGTCCACCGTCAGCAACGGACCGCATACGCTGAGTGCGACCGCCTTCGATCACGAGGGCAACTCGATCGGCACGAAACTCCGGTTGATCGTCGGGAACTGAAGACACTTCCCGGTAATGCAGTCACGGCGCGTCATCGGCGCGACGCTCGGCCGAGCGCGCCAGGCGCAGCAAAACGACGGCCAGGATCACGCCCGTCAGGGCGATGGCCGCGAACATGGCCGTCGAACTGTTCAGCCACGCGAGCGTGGCGCGCCAGCGGTCGGG
>JAQULY010000660.1 GCA_028718445.1 Kiritimatiellia bacterium | reverse complement strand
GGAGGAGCGGCGCGATGACATCGATGATCTCGATGCGCGGAGTCTGCAAGAACTTCGGCACGCAAGCCGCGCTCACGGATTTCAATCTCGAGGTGCAGCGCTCGGAAATCGTCACCCTCATCGGCCCGTCCGGTTCGGGCAAGACCACCGCGCTGCGCTGCATGAACTTCCTCGAAACCCACGACGTGGGCGAGGTCTACATCAAAGGCGCGCGGCTGGGGTATTTCGAGGACGCGACGGGGCGTCGCCTGCGCGATACGGAACGCAACATCGCCGGTGTTCTCAGCCCACTGGCCATGGTCTTCCAGCAATTTAATCTCTGGCCGCACATGACCGCGCTGGAGAACGTGATGGCGCCGCTGGTGCTCGGGCGCCGCATAGCGAAGGACAAGGCACGCGTCATCGCAGCAAAGGCGCTGGAACGCGTGGGCCTGAGTCATCGCGCCGACCACCATCCCGCTCATCTCAGCGGCGGGCAGCAGCAGCGCGTGGGCATCGCCCGAGCCCTGGCCATCCAGCCCGAGGTCCTGCTGCTTGACGAACCCACCTCTGCGCTGGACCCGGAACTGGCTGACGAGGTGCTAGAGATTATCCAGGCGCTGGCGCGCGAGGGCATGACCATGGTCATGGTCACGCACGAGATGAGCTTCGCCGCCGACATCTCATCGCGCGTGATCTTCATGGAGGCTGGAAAAATCATCGAGGCGGGGCAGCCGCGCGCGATCTTCGAGACCCCGACCTCCGAACGGTTGCGAAATTTCCTCGCGCCATGGAAACGTCGTGGCCTTGCCGTGCATGCAAGCCGGGACAAGACCGGGGAGGCGACGTGAACGCACAAGCCACAAGCGATGACGCTGCAGTTTGCCCGGCGTGCGACAACGGCACGCCGCTCGGCCTCAATCCGACGGTGGATCACCCCATCGCGCCGCATGGCATTCCGGAACTAGGCGTGACCTATGTCGTGCCGGCGCGGCAGGGGCGTGCTCTGCGTGTGCGGCGGGGGCAGGTCGTGCGCATCATCAACCCACACGGCACGCAAGTTGGCGATGCCTGGGCGCTGAACGCCGACGATCTGGGCGAGTACCTGTCGATGCCGCATACCCGCGCCGCGACCGACCACCTGATTCCGCGCGTGGGCGACGTGATGGTGAGCAACCGCCGACGCCCAATGCTGCGCCTTTCGGCCGATACATCACCGGGTGTACACGACACGCAGATGGCCGCCTGCGATCTCTACCGCTACCGCGGCCTCGGTGTCGTCGACTACCACGACAACTGCGCGGACAACTTCCGCATGGCGCTGCAGGCTGTGGGGCAGCGGGCACAGGACGTGCCTGCGCCGTTGAACCTGTGGATGAATATTCCTTTCCGGCATGACGGACGTGTGGAGTGGCTGCCCCCGGTTTCGAAGCCAGGTGACCACGTGGCGTTCACGGCGTGCATGGATCTGGTGGTGGTGCTGTCGGCCTGTCCGCAGGACATCATCGCCATCAACGCACGCAAGCCGGTCGAACTGCGTGTCCAGGTGCTCGCCGCCGACGGTGGCGCAGCGCTATCTGAAGAAAAAGCGAGGTCAACATGAAGACGATACTGTTGCGTGGTGGCCGGGTGATGGACCCGGCCGCGGCGTTGGATCAAGTCGGGGACGTCCTGGTGCGCGACGGGCGCATAGTGGCGGTCGGACCGGAGCTGTCGGATCCGCAGGCCGAGGTGATCGACTGCGCGGGCCAGCTTGTCCTGCCGGGCCTGATCGACACCCATGCGCATGTCTATCAGCACGTGACGGGGCGCTTCGGCCTCAATCCTGATCTGTGCGGCGTGCACTCGGGCGTGACCACCCTCATTGATCAGGGCGGTGCGAGCTGCATGACCCTGCCCGGATTCCGCAACTACATCGCCCGGTCGTCCCAAACCAAGGTCTATGCGTTTCTTTCCGCCTACCTCGTCGGCGGGCTGGAGGGGCATTTCTATCCGGAGCTGTACCGGCCCGAATGCCAGGATGTGGACGCCACGGTGAAGGCGGCGCGGGCCAACGCCGATTTGGTCAAAGGCGTCAAGGCGCACGCCGAGCTCGGCGGCTTCGCACGCTGGGGGGTGGACGTCATGAGGGCCTCGGCGCGCATCGCTGAACAGGCCGACCTCCCGCTGTACATCCATTTCGGCCAACTCTGGCCCATGCCGCAGCAGGCGACCCACAAGGTCGATGCCGACACCATCCTGACCCAGGTACTGGATCTGCTCAAGCCGGGTGACGTGCTGGCCCATCCGTTCAGCCGCCACCCTGGCGGCTTCGTCAACGACGACGGGCGCGTGCATCCGCTGGCTTTCGAAGCCGCAGCGCGCGGCTTGAAAATCGATGTCGGCCACGGCTCGCACTTCAGCTTCAAGGCGGCGCGCATCGTGCTGGACGCGGGTATCGTTCCCGACACCCTGGGCGCCGACATGCACGGCTACAACACGCCTGTTCCCGCGCCGGCCGGAACGCCCGACGAGCACCCAGACCAGGACCACATGTTTCTCGGCCGCACCCGCTTCAGCCTGGTGTCGGCAATGACCAGCATGCTGGCCCTCGGCCTCTCGCTGGAGCAGGTCGTGCCCATGGTCACGTGGCATGCCGCGCGCATGGCGGCACTGGACGACGGCGCTGGCACCTTGCGTCCCGGCGCCGCCCCGGACATCACGGTGCGGGCCGACGAGCGCGGACGCTGGGTGCTGCGCGACAACGAGGGTACCCAGGTTGTGGCGCAGCGGCTGTTGCAACCGTTGTTCTGCCTGCGCGGTGGTGCACGGTTCGACGCCAGCGCCCCCATTCTTCCAGTTGCGCAGGCGGCATGAAGATGCTCTTTTCGCATGCCGACGGTAAGCGTTTGCCGAACCCATCTTTTCAATGAGTCTGAGCTGAGCGAAGCTTGGGTTTTTTCGG
>JAQULY010000659.1 GCA_028718445.1 Kiritimatiellia bacterium | reverse complement strand
GGCACGAAAACGACTCAACGCAATTCGCCAAGGCAAAGCGTGTACGGCGCAAAGAGTATACCCGCCAAGAACGCGGGGACAGGGGGGGGATTATGTCTATTGACACCGTGCCTTTGATGAGTGACCCGACGGCCGCCTTATTGTTTTCCCACTTTCTGCTTCAAATGTGTTCGCGGCGGTAACGCAGGGGGCTGACGCCGTGGAATTTCTTGAATTGATGCGAGAAGAAGTAGCTGTCACGGTAACCCGCGGCTGTCGCCACCTCGGCGACAGGAAGGCTGGTCTCGCGCAGCAGGCGCTCAGCCCGGTGCAGGCGCGCGCGCACCATGAACGACTCCGGCGAGAGGCCGGCCACTAGTTTGAACAACCGCGAGAAGCGGCCGACGCTGTAACGGCTATGGCGCGCCAATTCGGCCACGGACGGCATCGCACACGGATCGGCCTCGATTTGCAGGATCGCCTCGCGGACCAGCCGAACATAGTGCGGTGGCGGGGGCAACGGCGCATCGGCGCAGGTCTGGTGGTCGGCGGCGGCGTCCAAATCCATTAGCAGTCCCGTCAGCAGCGCGTCCACCACGCCGGCAATCCGCGGCGGGTACGGCGCGACCGCGACGCCCATCGGCGTAAATCCGTAGCACAGCTCGACGATGCGGCGCGCGGCGGCCTCCACGAACTCCGGATCGGGCGGCTCGATGAACTCCGGCGGCAGCGCTGTGCGACGCGGCAGCCGCGTGCCGCGCGAGTCCGCCAGGTCGAATCCCAGGAAGTAGTGGGAAACCGGAGCGTCAGGGTCCTGCTCGGCCATGTATGGATGGCCTGGTCGCATCCACACGCAGGCCCCCGGCCGCAACGGCACCCAGCCTTGGCGGCAGCGCATGCGTCCGCAACCAGCCAGCACTACAGCGAGCATGTTCCCCGTAATGCAGCGGCCGGGAGGTTCCAACAGATGCCCCCAGCGCTGCCCCCGCACCCATTGCGAACGGCCCACGTTGCCGGTACGGACACGACAGGTGTTCCATTCCGTCTTCAACTCCGCCAGCATAGCCGATTAGAACAGATCGGGCAACCGTGTCGCGCCGTACCCTAAACTGCGAGTGTTGCCACCTCGCGTGCGCCGCGGCATGCGTTTGATCCGCGCGGGATAAGGCCGGTGTGGAAACCGGCCCTCCAGCGGTTAGTTCAACGGACGATTGTATTAACATCTGGAGGGCCCGCTTCTACGCGGGCCGCGTTGGCGCGCGTCTGCGTGCATGTTGTCGCGCGCACTAAGTGCAACTCCCGCAGTTTGGGGGCCGTAGTGCCGCAGGCACGCGTGCGGAAGCTTGTGGGCACTTCAGCCATAGTGAGAACTGATGTCAGGGTGGGGCATGGCCATCCTGCTGGCCAATTTGCTACGCTAGCGCGCGTAGTCCAGAGAGGCGCGACATGCAGACAGGCAGGATTGATGGTTCCATGACGGGGCGGGAACGTCTGACGCGAATCATGAACCGGCAGCCAACCGACAGGCCGGCGTGGACAACCCTCATTGACGAGCCCACGCGGGCCGGCATGGCGGACGACCTGCGCAGCCTGCACCCGTTCGATTTCTATCGACGGATCGGGTGCGACATCCTGCAACTCGGCGATCACGCCTTCTGGGGCAAGGACGAAGCGGTGGGGATGCCGTTCGAGCGCCTGACGCCCGACGTGGAAGTTCTTGAGGAAACGCAATCGGACGGTTCCCATGTCGTGCGGCAGAAGAGCCGCTGGGGCATGCTGACCACCGTATACCAGGGGGTCTATCCGGTGAAGCATCCGGTCGAGACCGTTGAGGACCTCCGCGTGCTGAAAGCCATATGGGAGCACACCCAGTGCCGGGAAGACCGCTCGCACGGATTCGAGACCAGGCTGCGAAGGATTGAGACTCGCCTCGGGGCCGACGGGGTCTATGTGCATGGGATCGGGGCCTCACCGGTGCAGCAGATGTTGGAATACGAAACCGGGGTCGAGCACTTCTACTATCTGCTTCACGATCATGCCGAACTGCTGGAGGAGACATTGGCGGCCATACACGCCGTCCGCATGCAAGAGTATGAGATCCTGGCTCGTCGCACCACCGTGGAATGCGTGATCCCGATGGAGAACACGAGCACGACGATGATCAGTCCCAAGGTCTATGAGCAGTTTAGCCTGCCGCAGATATCCGATTTCGTTGGTGTCATGCACGCGCATGGCCGCAAGGCCGTCCTGCACATGTGCGGCTTGCTCAAGAACCTGTTACCCCTCATCCGCGAGACGGGCCTGGACGGGATTAACGGGTTGACCCCGCCGCCGGTGGGTGACACGTCCGTCGTGGATGCGCTGGATGTGCTGGGAGAGGATCTTCTCATCCTGGGCGCGATTCTTGACCCCAGTGTGTTTCAGAAGCCGACGGTGTCCGCCGCGGAAATTCACGCGGTGCTGGACGGACTGTACACGCCGCGTGTCTCGGGTGCGCACATGCTGCTCTGGTTGGGGGCCGATGGCCTGCCCACACCGTTGGAGCGCTTCTTGACCGTGCGCGACTGGATGCGGGATCACGCGGCTTAATGCTGATCGTCGGTCACGCCCGTGCATCCCTGCGCGTGACCTGGCCGCCGGCCAAGCGCATCCGCACCAGCCGATTAGGACAAATCCGGCAACCGTTTAGAGCATTGGCGCGCCACGCCATCCCGGCTAGTCTGTTGCGTGTCGTCAGGAATGCTCATTCAACGGAGGTTTGGCATGAAGACAAGCACAGGGCTGCTGGTACCAAGTATGGCTGCGGCACTGTTCTGTGTGACAACCTGCCAGGCGACGGTCTACGTAGCGCCTGCCACTGCTGGCGGCGACGATGGCAACTCGGGGTCCGGTTGGGACCAACCCAAACTGACCATCTCGAACGCGGTTGCCGCAGCCGGCGTCGAGATCGGAAGAGCGG
>JAQULY010000658.1 GCA_028718445.1 Kiritimatiellia bacterium | reverse complement strand
GCATTCGGAGGCGGGCAAGGAGTTCGTGGAATTGGCGCGTCAAGCGGTGACTCTCGATCGGCCGCCGTTCGAGGCGGAAGCCGTGGCCCGGCCCGACAAGGTGATCAATCCGGTCGATCTGGGCACGATCTTGCCGCCTGCTGACTGGTTGTTGTTGGCCGGCGGTCAGAAGGCGACGGTCGAAGTGGCGGCGCTGGCCCGGACCGCGGACCAGCTCGGTGCGCGGGCCGTCGCGTGGTACGAATCTGCGCCGCGCCGGAAAGTAGCCGCGCGGCTGCCGCTGAAAAGGATGTCCAAGGGGCGGATCGGTCTGGCGCTTGCTCGCTGCTCGGCGACGCGAGAGAAGGACGTGCTTCACATTTCCCTGGTGGGGGCGGACGGTCAGGAACTCTGGCACAAAGCGATTCGCGTGATGATTGTCCCCCGGCCGCCACAACGGCCTGCGTTTGGGGCGGTGAGCGCCAAGTTGCGCTACGACCCGCCGATTTTGTCGGTGCGCGACGGCAAGTACTCCTCGATCGACTACGAGCAGGGATGGGATCCGGCTTTGCAGGACGTGGTGGTCTTCTTCCCCAACGGGGCGCGATGGGTCTGTTGGCGTGGGGCCAGTTATTGTCCATTTTGGGCCGGACGCCATAACACGGGCGTGTCCTACGAGTGGGCCGAGCGTTTTCCCACCGCGGATGGCCTCGGTTTTTGCGAACCGCTCTTCGACAACGAACTGCGTCACGGTCGAGTTGAGATTGTGCAGTCCTCGGTGGCTCGCGTGCACATCCGCTGGGCGTATCGGCCCGGCAACTTCGCGCACCAATCGAGTGGCGATTCGGTGGTCGAAGATTATTATTTCTACCCGGACGGTTTCGGCACACGCGTGATGACGTTAACGCGAGCTCCAGGGACGGTGTACGAGTTCCAGGAATACATCGTCCTCTCCCCCCAAGCCGCCTATCCGTTCGATTTTCTTCCCACCAATATCGTGGACGTCCTTTCGCTCGACGGGAAACGGATGTCGGTCCAGACACCGCCCGCGCGATACGATCCTTCAGTGTCCGTTTCTCCAGTCCAAGTGCAGGCTGACTGGTCGAAGATGGGCGACGGGCCGCTGCTTTACCGGATCCACCCGAACCGACAGGAATCTCTGGCGGCAATCTGCTATTGCCCCAATCTGGCGGCAAAACCCTTCCATCATTTCCAGCCTTTCCATGAGCAAGGCATCATGGTGACGCCGGCCTACTGGGGCAGCCATTGGCCGCTCAACCGGGGCCTCGATACCGGCTGGAGCATCTCCGATCGGATTTCGTTGGGCCCTGCCGCCAGTTCACTGATCGGTTGGGACCGGCAAAATCCGCAACCGATCCGGCGCGCGACCGTCGAGGCGAAGGATGCTTCAGGTAAGGCCAGCGCGATGGATCGCGCGACCTACGTGTGGCTGATCGGCATGACCGATGCCAATGACGAGATTCTCCGTCATTGGGCCCGGAGTTTCGCCCAGCCGCCCGCGCTCGAGTTGACGGGAGCAGATCCGGAAGCCGAATGGTACGCCCCCGAGCGTCGGGCGTTGCGGCTGATCGTGAAGAATCCGATCGTCACACTCGGACTCAAACCGGCGGTCCCCTGCGTGAATCCGGTCTTCGAATTGAGCGGCGCTCCCAATACGCTCACGCGGGTGGTCCTTGATGGAAAGTCGGTCAACAGGTCGGATTACGCCTGGGACGGTAGCACGCTCTGGTTGAATGCGACGATCAGCCATTCCGCGGAACTGAAGTTGACATTCAGGAATTGAAAAGGCGACGAGCGCTTTGTTGACATGGAGAAAGTGCGCATGTTCGATGCAGGAACAACCAGGGGCGCCATTGTTGGCGCTGCCGCTTTGTTGATGTGCAGTGAACACGGTCAGGGACGGGACCAGACGCAGATGGCGGATGCAGCCAAGGCGAAGCCGGCGCCGAAGCCGGACTTCTGCATGTTTCTGGCCAACCACTGGAGCTACACCGGCATCGGGTGGAACTCGGGTCTGAAATCCTGCACGCAATCCATCACCGGCAGCCTGGACATGGCCGACTACGCGCCGAGCGTCAAGACCGGCATCAACCTCGATGCCCCGGCCTATGCGTTGATCACAGACGTGATCATTGAGTGATTCCGCCGATGAAAGTTACGGATCTGCGTTGTGAATACCATGCCCGGCCGATGGGCCTGGACGCCAGGCAGCCGCGCCTCGGCTGGGCGCTTGAGGCCGACGTCCGTGGCGCGCGCCAGACGGCCTGTCGAATTCTGGTTGCCTCCTCTCCGGACATCTTGGACGGCCATCGCGGCGATTTGTGGGATAGCGGGAAAGTGATGACCACTCGCACCCAGCAGATCGCCTATGCGGGAGAGCCGCTGGCCGCGCGCCAGCAGTGCTGGTGGAAGGTATGCGTTTGGGACCAGGACGGCCAGCGTACCCCGTGGAGCGCCGCCGAATATTGGTCGATGGGGCTGCTGGAAAGTGGCGACTGGCAGGCGCAGTGGATCGGGCTGGATGAGGCGCTCGCGGAGACGGAGTTGGCCAAGCCTCGTTATCTCCGCCGTTCGTTCTCAGTGCCGGCAAAGGTGCGCCGGGCCGTTGTCTATGTGACGGCACTCGGGTTGTACGAGTTGCGCTTGAACGGTCGCCGCGTTGGCGAAGCGCTGCTGACACCGGAATGGACGAACTACCATCGCCGGGTACAGTATCAGACCTATGACGTGACCTCTCTGCTTAACGAAGGCGACAACGCGATCGGCGCCATGCTCGGGAACGGCTGGTATTGCGGGCTGTGGCAATGCTGGCCGCCCAAGGCGCATCTGTACGGCAACCACCCCTTGCTCCTGACTCAGTTGGAGATCGAGTATGCTGATGGGCAGCGTCAACTGATCGCTTCCGACGACGCTTGGCGCGGCACTTCGGACGGTCCGTTGC
>JAQULY010000657.1 GCA_028718445.1 Kiritimatiellia bacterium | reverse complement strand
GACCAGGGCATCTTCATGTACACCAACGAGGCGCGGGCGATCGATCAGTACTGGTACGACGTAGACGAACAAGTCTTCCCGCCCGGTTTCAACCACTCCGCACTGGCTATCCTGTGGGCCGATGGCGGCGCCTACGCCACGTGGTTCAGCGGCGCGCCCGAGGCGATCCACGGCATTACGTTTCTCCCGATCACCGGCGGATCGCTCTACCTCGGCCGCGACCCGGCGTACGTCCTCACCAATTACCTCGACATGGTCGCGCACAACGGCGGCCCCGAGGACCAATGGCAGGACATCATCTGGAGCCACCTCGCCCTCGCGGATCCGGCCCTGACGGTCGCGAAATTCGCGGCCAATCCCGAATACACGCCGGAAGACGGCGAGTCCCGCGCACACACCTATCACTGGATTCACAACCTGAACGCGCTCGGGCAGGTCGACACCACGGTGACGGCGGACATTCCGACCTATGCGGTCTTCGACCACGACGGCCAGCGGACCTATGTCGCGTACAACGCCGGCGAGGGGACCGCGGCCGTGCATTTTTCCGACGGGATGCTGCTGGGCGTCGGGCCGCGGAACCTGGTCGCCGAACCGGCTCCCGATTGCTCAGGGGCGGTGGGTTTTTCGCGCTTCGCGGACTTTGTCACGTGCATGCAGGGACCTGAGGAAGACGCTCCGGGGGCATGTCGCTGCGCGAGACTCGATGGCGACGACGATGCGGATTTAGCGGACTTCGCGCTGCTGCAGGGGCTGTACGTAGGCGGTGCAGGCTAGAACCTATCCTAATACTCCCCTCCCTCTTAGGGAGGGGTTGGGGGAGGGTCGAAAACTCCGCGTCTCTCGCCCCTCTCCCTGCCCTCTCCCCAGAGGGGAGAGGGGCTGGGGTTTGGCCATTTCGGAGTTCTGCTGGCGTTGAAGCGTCGGCGACGGGGGCGGAAGCATCGTGACACGTGAACAGCCGCAGTCCTTGACTTTCTGAGTGCGGTCCGTTATCTAGTTATATGACTAGATTTCAAGGAGACCACCGTGGGCTACCCCAGCAAAGTGCAACGCATTCAACGACGTGACAGCGAACAATGGTACATCAACTTCCCCGCCCCGATCGCCCGGGCCATGGAGTTCGACAAGGGCGAGGTCGTCGAGTGGGTCATCCAGGACCGCCACACGCTCACCCTCGACCGCGTCCAGAAACGCCCAGCCCCGCCGACCGCCGCGCCGAAAAAAAAACGCTAGAACTGCTCCCGGAGTTCCTGGCCGTGTGGGACGAGTGCCGGACCAGCTTTGCCCAGGGCCGTACCGCCCAGCGCGCCCGGCGGTTGGGCCTGAGCCAACTGGCCTGCCTGGGCCGCCATACCATCAGCGGTCTGCTGTGTGCCAGTGGGCGCCAGTTCGTCGACTGGTCGGCCGACTACCGCCTGTTCGCCCGTGACGTCTGGCAAGCCCAGCGGTTGTTTGAACCGATCGTACGCGGCGTGCTGGGCGGCTTGCCGCCGGGGGCGCCCTTCGTGACGGCGCTGGACGACACGCACCTGCCCAAGAGCGGCACGCACACCCCCGGCGTGGCCTATCGCCGCGACCCACTCTCGCCGCCGTTCCACACCAACCTCATCCGGGCCCAACGCTTCCAGCAGGTCTCCGCGTTGTTGCCGTACGAGTGGCCGGCGGGCGCGGCGCGCGCGATCCCCATCCGCTACCAGCACGTGCCGCCGGTGCCCAAGCCGAAGCGGAACGCGGGGGACGAGGTCTGGCGGGCGTATCGGCAGCGCCAGCGGCACGAGAATCTCAGCACGGCCGCCGTGCAGGCCGTCACGCAACTCCGCCGCGCGCTGGATCAACCGCACGGCGCGGCGGAGCGAGTGTTGGTGGTGGGCGTGGATGGCAGCTACACCAACCAGACGGTGTTGCGGGGTTTGCCGGCGCGGACCACGCTGATCGGCCGCATCCGCAAGGATGCGAAGTTCTTCGCCCCGCCGCGCGCGGCCGAGCAGCCCGCGGTGGGCAGCAAACGCCACTACGGCGTCGCGCTGCCGACGCCCGAGCAGGTGCGCCAGGACGAAACCATTCCCTGGCAGGAAGTGCCGGCCTTCGGGGCTGGAAAGCGGCACACCTTCCGGGTGAAAACGCTGGCCCGGGTCTTGTGGAAGAAGGCCGGGCCGGCCGTGCCGTTGCGGCTAGTGGTGGTCGCCCCCGTGGCCTATCGCCCACGCCAGGGGAGCAAGCTCCTGTACCGCCAGCCGGCCTACCTGATCTGCACCGATCCCGCCTTGGCGCTGGCGCAACTCCTCCAATATTACCTGTGGCGCTGGGACATCGAGGTCAATCACCGCGACGAGAAGCAGATCATCGGCGTCGGCCAGGCCCAGGTGCGGGCGCCGCGTTCCGTGGCGCGGCAACCGGCCTTGGCGGTCGCCAGCTACGCCATGCTGTTGCTGGCGGCGGCGCGGGTCTATGGCGCCCAGACGCCGCGCGGCCGGTTACCCTTACCCAAGTGGTACCACCCCGCGGCCGAACAGCGGTTGTCCACGGCGGAACTGGTGCGTCAGTTGCGAAGTGAGGTGTGGGCCCATGCCCTGCAACGGCTGAATCCGAATTCCGCCGACTTCGTGACCGGCAGCCCACCCGCCCCGAAGTCCCCGGAATCCACGCTGCCGGCGGCCGCGGCCCTGCTGTACGCCTCCGCCGGCTGAGCAACGCCACCCCGTGGCCAGACGACAGTCTGACCAATCACACCAGAAGGGCCAAACCCCAGCCCAGGGCCTAGAAGGCCCTGGCAAAGCCCGTCCGCCCTCCGGGCGGGCTACTTCACGCGGGCGCGGAGGGCCGCGAGTTCGGCGGCGTGCTTCTCGGCGTCGGGGCGGCCCAGGTGGAGCGGCTGGGGGCGCGGGTGGCAACCGCCTACCACTCCTCCGGTTTCCCGAAGGTGCCGTGCTTATCCGTCA
>JAQULY010000656.1 GCA_028718445.1 Kiritimatiellia bacterium | reverse complement strand
CGACGCCGGGTTTGCCGTTGAAATCGCGGCACAAAGTCTGGCGCGCTTCATCTGGCTGGAGGTGGAAAGCGCAGGCGCCAGCGATCCCGATCCGATCTTCAGCGACAATTGCTTTGACCTGCCGGCAGGTCGCAAGGCGGAAGTCACCGTTGCGGCGAAGGGCGGGTGGACACTGGCGAAGCTGCGCGCTGCCCTGCGTGCGCGCAGCATCGCGGATTCGTATTGAGTGAGGGCGTACCATGAACGAACATGGACATCCAGGTGTCGGTCTCGCCGGCCTGATCCTCGGCCTCGCGATGGCCTCCACGGCGTCCGGTGACGGCGCCTCTATCGAAAGCGATTATCTCTCCCTTGCGATCCAACCCGGCGGCGCCTTCGTCATCACCGACAAGGCGACCGGCGTGCGCTGGCATTCGCACCTGACCGCGCCGGCGAATGCGGATCCAGCGGCGCTAACGGTCTCGATCCGGCGCGACGGTCGCACGGTGGTCGTGGAGCACGCGGGAACGAACGACGTAACGCCCATCGTGCGGGGCTGCTACGCCACGGACGTGGACGGCGCGCTCTACGTCACCGCGTGGCACGGCGGCGCGGGGATGAGCGTCGGCCCGAACCTGTCGGGCACGAACACTGCCACCTTCTACGGCAACACGGGCGAGAGCCGCATGCAGATGATCGCGGCCCGCAAGCGCGGCTCCGCCCTGCTGATCTCGTGGGACGATCCCTACGTCCGCATCATCCGCGAACTGCGCGGGCTAAGTGCGACGGAAGAAGCCGCGCTCATGGCGGACGATGCCTTCTACCGCACGAACCGGCCGACCTCAATCGCTTCCTTCACGTTCGAGTTACAGCGCGGCGCCCGGCGGCTGGAGTTCACGCCCGTCGGCGCGGGCGACTACGTGCAGGCCGCCAAGGCGTATCGCCAGATCCTGATCGAGCGCGGCCGGTTCGTGACGCTGCGCGAGAAGAGTCGCGAAGCGCCGGCCACGGCGCGCCTGTCGGGCGCGCCCTATTTCCGGATGTGGGCGAACAAGTGCTTCCCGCATCCGGAATCGCTCAAGGCCGAATACCTTTCGGCCGGCGGTCTGGCCGCGCCTGGCCGACTCACGCTGGGCCCCTCCTTCGATGACATCGGCCGTCTGGTGCGTCACCTCAAGGACGAGTTGGGCTTCCGGCGCGTGCACATCCTGATGACCGGCTGGCAGAACATGGGCTACGACCGCAAGCTGCCCGACGTGCTGCCGACCGCGCCCGAAGCCGGCGGCGACGAAGCCATGGCGCGCTTGTCGCGTGCCGCGCGCGACGCCGGCTACACGATCGGCTTTCACGACGACTACGTCATCGCCTTCCCCGAGGCGACAACCTTCGATCCGGCGGACGCCGTGTCGAAGGAACTGGCGAACGCCTGGTTCGGCGGTCCGCAGTATACCTGCTGCCCGCAACGCAAACTGAAATACGCGCGCCGCAACGTGGAAGCCATCCGACGGCTGTTCCGCCTCAACTCATATCACCTCGACATCGAGATGGCCGGCGTCGGCGAGGAATGCAGGAACCCGGACCATCCTTCCGACCTGCGGCAAAACCTGGCGGCCAAGCGCGAACTGGTCCGGACCGTGCGCCGGCTCACCGGACCGGTGGGCTCGGAGGAGGGCATGGAGTTCGGTATCGCCGACTTCGCCTATTTCGAGAACTGGCCGAGTTACGCGGGGCCGCCGTTGGGCGAACTGGCTTTCCGCGAGTGCATGCAGTTCTACGAGCTCTACAACGCCCAGCGTTATCCTGTGGCCGGCGAAGGCATTCGCGCTTGCTTGCGCGAGATTGCCCATGGCCGCATGTTCACCTTCCCGGCCGGGACGTTCCACGAATTCTACCGGATCAAGGCGCCGGTCAACGAGCGCTATGGCAGTTACCTGGACCAGAACCCCACCAATATGGTGCCGGTGCCGGCGGACAACTACTTCGGCCGCTGCGATGGCGGTTGGGGCGCGCGCCTGACCCGGCCATGGGACGTGTGGATGAAGAATCTCTACGAAGTGGAGGCGCCGTTGAACGAAGAGACGGCCCACGTCGAGATGCTCGACTACGTTGAAGGCCCGGGTTGGCTGCGCTCCATCTTTGCCGACGGCACGGAAGTGACGGTCGAGATCTGGGGACAGCCGATTGGCGCGCGACTGACCAATGCGCCCTTGCCGGCGTATGGCTTCCAGATCAAGGGGCCGCGTTTTGAGGCGTTTCATGCGCTGGAGTGGAACGGCGTGCGCTACGCGGAGGCGCCCCTGTTCACGCTGCGCAGCCTGGACGGGCGGCCCCTGGAATCGAGCAGGCGGATTCGCGTCTACCATGGCTTCGGCCCTTCCTCCGTCGTCCTGCGTACCCGACTCGCGCGCGCGACGGTTGAGGGTAAAAAACTTTCCGTCGTGAACGGCCAGTTGCGGCTGGATGTGCCGCGAGAGGCGGAAGTATCGCTGCGGTAGTCTCCTGTCCCGATGGGGCCAGAGCAACGGTGGTGGTCCCCTCGTGCGCACAAAGACAGTTGGCGGGCTGGCGGTCTATCGCAGCGCATCGTCCAGACACCGAAGCGCTTCGAGGCGCTCGGCGGCTTCTTGGGATTGCCTTTGAAGTTGGTGCAGCAAAGGTGTCCATCGTTCCCGGTTCTCATACAGACGCCGCTCAGCAACGCGCCGTTCGGCGGGGTCATCGGACACGAGGCGATCGAGCGTCATCAGCAATAATCCCTGGTCGTCCAAGGCCAGACGAATGGTCATGGTCACTGGCGAGAGATCATACTGAGTCTTCTCCTCGCAAGCGGCGAATGCGATCCGGTAAACCCCGTTGGTCGCGAGTTGTCGCAGGGGAAAACGGCCGGCGGCATCCAGCGGGCGCCACGGCGCTTCTGACGACGCCTCACGCCAGACGACCTCACAGACGCCGCGGTTGACGTAGGC
>JAQULY010000655.1 GCA_028718445.1 Kiritimatiellia bacterium | reverse complement strand
CTCGGCGTTGCGCAAAGGCACGGTATCGGTCACGACCACCTCGCGGATCGGGGCCTCGCGTAGCCGCTCCACGCCCTTCTCGGTGATGGTCGCGTGGGTGACCGCGGCGCGTACACTGGCCGCGCCATGTTGGAGCAGCAGTTGCGCGGCGGCACACAACGTGCCGCAGGTCGTGGCCATGTCGTCAACCATGATGACGTCACGGCCCTTGACGTCGCCCACCACGCTGAAGGCGTCCACTTCATCGGGTCCGACCCGTTGCTTGGCCACGATCGCCAGCCCCGTACCGAGCATCTGCGAATAGGCGTACGCCGCCTTGACCCCGCCGGTGTCCGGAGAAACCACCATCGGTTTCGACAGGTCCAGGTCGCGCAGGTACTTGACGATCACCGGCGCGGCGTAGAGGTGATCCACCGGGATGTCGAAGAAGCCCTGGATCTGCTGCGCGTGCAGGTCCACGGTCAGGATGCGGTTGGCGCCCGCGGCCACCAGCAGATTGGCGACCAGCTTGGCCGTGATCGGCACCCGCGGTTGATCCTTGCGATCCTGACGGCCATAACCGTAATAAGGCAACACCGCCGTGATGCGCGCCGCCGAGGCGCGCCGCAGGGCGTCAATCATGATCAACAACTCCATCAGCATCTCGTTGGGCTGATGGCAGACCGCCTGCACCACGAAACAGTCGCGGCCGCGGATGTTGTCGCGGATCTTCACAAACGTCTCGCCGTCCGGGAAACGCGTGATGTCGCTCGCGCCCAGTTCCATGCCAACGTAGGCAGCGATGCGCTCGGCAAGCTGCAAATTGGCTGTTCCCGAAAAAATCTTCATTGCTTCACACCGTCGTCCGGGCGTTCAGGCGCCCTCACCCCACCCCGACCACCGGCCGGCATGGTTGCCCGACTTGGATTCGAACCAAGACTCAGGGCTCCAAAGGCCCGTGTGCTGCCATTACACCATCGGGCAACGTTCGGGTCACCTGACTCCAATAAATAGACGGCAGCGACCGCCGCACGCTTTCACCGTGCTCGCAATCGCCGACCAGCGCAAAAACCGTTGCCCCGCTGCCTGACATCAGCACGCCCAACGCGCCCGCGGCGCGCAGACGTTCAGCCAACTGACCGACCGCTGGATACCTGGCAAATACGCCGGCTTCCAATCCATTAAACAACCCCGCAGCGGCGGC
Organism: Kiritimatiellia bacterium; assembly: GCA_028718445.1. Classification (GTDB taxonomy): domain Bacteria; phylum Verrucomicrobiota; class Kiritimatiellia; order RFP12; family JAAYLN01; genus JAQULY01. The sequence goes on along the minus strand of JAQULY010000655.1, from coordinate 1,763 downwards.
CTTAACGTCGCCCCTACGGACCGCGGAATGAAGTAAAATATATGAATTTGTGCCCGAGGTCAATACTCCGGAACAGGCGCGGTAGACTTCGGCGGTGGAGATGGAAATGCGCGGATTCGCCAGCACCAGCGCGAAGCCGCTCACCGGCCCTTCACTGCCGTCGAGCACCGGCGAAATGCGTTCGCCTTTTCCCTCCATGACGACAGCGCCGCCATGCACGATGGCGGGCACGTCGCATCCCAGTTCGCCGCCCAGTCCCATCAGGGCTTCGCGCGTCAGCTTCAGATCCCAGAGCCGGTTGAGTCCCACCAGTACGCCGGCAGCATCGGCGCTGCCGCCTCCCAGCCCGCCGCCGATGGGGATGCGTTTGACGATGCGGATGCGCACACCGCCGCAACTCGGGTTCAGACGCTGCCGCACCAACTGCACGGCCCGCCACGCCAGATTGCGCGGCGCCGGGCAGAGGGCCGACAGGTCCACGTCCTCCGAGGCCACCTCCAAGCCGTCTTCGGACGCATCCTCGAGTTCCACGCGGTCGCACAGCCCCAGCGGCATCAGTAGACTGCGCAGTTCGTGATAGCCGTCCGGTCGGTGCCCCAGCACTTCCAGCGTCAGGTTGATTTTCGCTGGCGCGTCCACCCAGAAACGATTCTTTACCGCCGACATGAACGTGCCGTATATCACATTCCCGTGGGGCTTGTCACCGGGTTGTTGATCGGACAACAGGACGAGTGACGCCAAGATCCACGCCGGCAGTCACCGCGACCTCAACCGCGGAGACCGCCTGTCCCAATTCCGGTTGCATGAATGTGGTCAGCGTGTCGTCATGGCCGAACCAGGCTAGAAGGCGGTCATCACGCAGCAGCGCCTCCGGTTCGCGCACCTTGCCCGAGCAGGATCGGATGGCCGCCGGCACGAGCGACCCGGCACGATTGAGGATCTCAAAGTAGGCCGCGCCCTGGCCGCCATAGCCGTGTTGCTCCAGCCGTACGGCGCTGGGAGCGGTGGCACTGCCGAAGGGAATTGTGACCGTGTAGTAGCAACTGTCGGCATGGCGCAGGCATTTGTAGCAGCCGCTGGCGATTTGCCGCCAGTCGTCATCCACCATGATCTTCGTTGTCAACCTGGACGCTCCGTGATAGTCCGGCAGCGCGAGGCGCAGAATCAGCCACCATTCATCGTCCTTGGCCGCCGCTTCGGGTATGGCCAGCAGTTCGTCCACGAACTTCACGAGGCGCTCGATCGCGGCAGCCCCCTGCGCGCGGGGATGGCAGTCCCGGCGCCACGCTTCGTGCTGGCGTCGGCGCAGCGCGGCCAGTTCCTCAAGCTCGTGGCGCACACCCGCCAGCATCGGGCGCACGCGGCGCACGTCCTCGGCGGTGCGGCGCGGGTCAGTCATCACTGGCACGCACCTGCGCAGAGTCCAACCGACGCGACCCAAACGGGCGCCGGCCTCGATGTCTCCGATCAAACCGGCCGGCGAGAGCGGGTCAGGCGCCACCCGACCCCCGGAAGCGAGACCCGACTTCACAAAGCGCCTCCAGGCCAGATCCAGCAGCGCGGCGTCGCGGCTCTCGCCGGAACGCATGGGACCTTCGAGATAGTCCGACGCCGAACTCGTGGCGCCGTAGCCGCCGGCCATCGTCAGCAGGCGCACGGCGTCAAGCTGATCTTCGTCCGCTTCCGGCAGCGCCGCCTTCAGCCCGGCTTCGAAATGGCCGGCGTAGGGCTCATAGGCAGGGCTGTTCCAGAGCTTGCCGATT
>JAQULY010000654.1 GCA_028718445.1 Kiritimatiellia bacterium | reverse complement strand
GAGTGGCACGGACAGACCTATATCAGCCACTGCGGCATCGAGGACCGCCACTGGTCGGACACCGGCGCGCCCTACGGCCTGTGGCTGGCCCAGTTGCGGTGGGCAAAACAATGAAGGCCAACGAACCGCAGGCCGTGCAAGAAACCAGCCCAATGTTCCACAAACGGGAACTTACAGCAAGGGAAGAGACCACCATGTCATCGCCAAACGCAATTCACATGCTGCCTTCGTGTGCCGCCGGACTATTCGGAGCCGTGGTGTTACTGGCGTCTGGCTGCCGGTCCCTAACTTCGGCTGGCGGCGAGTCGCCGCTCTGTCTGACCAGCGATGGCCAGCCGACCGCCAGCATCGTCATCTCCACCAACCCCACACGCTCAGCCATCGTTGCCGCCATCGAGCTGAGAGATCATGTCAAGAAGATCAGTGGCGCGGAGTTGCCGATCGTGGCCGATACCGCCGAAGTCAAGGGCACGCGGGTACTGGTGGGCGAAAGTGCCGCCACCCGGGCGCTGGGACTGAGGAACGCGGACTTCAAGAGCCAGGAGTACATGATTGGCGTGCGCGGCGGGAATCTGGTCCTGATGGGCTACGATGGAGACCTCCCGTATGGCTCGGAGAAAGACGCGGGTGCGACTCATCCGGCCCTACCGGATTTCGCCCAACTCAAGCTCGATCCTGAACTTATCAAGCGGATCGTCTGGGCGTTCGATGACGAACATGCCACCTGTTTCGCGGTCTACGATTTTCTGGAGCGCGACTGCGGAGTGCGCTGGTATGCGCCGACCGAGTTGGGCATGGTCTACACCAAGCGATCCACGTTGACCGTACGGGTCAAGGAGCTTCGCCGCGCGCCGGCTTTTGCCTGTCGCTTCTGCCGTCGGGCCGAAGTGACCGGCGAGAAGGAGAACTGGGGCGCCTATTCCGAGATGGAGAACGTGACCGCTTACGATGCCAGTCTCTGGAGTCTGCGCATGAAGTTCGGGGGCAAACAAACCGTGGCCAACCATGGTCTCTACAGCTACTACGACCGATTCTGGGAGAAGAACCCCAAGAATCCAGGCGCCTTCGAGGGCGAGCATCCGGAATACTTCGCCAAGGGCTACAAGGGCATCCCGCCGCAATTGTGTTACAGCCACCCCGCCGTCGTCGCCCAGGTGGCGAAGGATGCCGTCATGACGTTCAAGACCGGGAAGAACCCGGGGGTGCTGGCTGGCAAGGATTGGTTCAGTGTCGAGCCGATGGATAACGACTCGTTCTGCAAGTGCGAGGACTGCCGCAAGTGGTTCCCTGACGTGGAACTCGGGAAGCAGTCGGCGACGGACGTCTTCATGTGCGGAAGATTCAGCGACTACATTTTCCAATTCGCCAACGCCGTTCAGAAGGAAGTCAGCAAGACCTGCCCGGACATACACGCCTTTGTGCTGGCCTACGCCAGCCACGGATTCCCCCCGCAATTTCCACTCGACCCCAGAATCTATATTGGCCCCAACCTGGCGATACGGCAGTGGCTCTCGCCGGGCGATCCGAAGGCATTTGCCGCCTGGATAGCGCGAGAGTCGAAGGATCCAAAGTCGGAAGTCTACGGATACAAAATGTGGGTGGCGGAGAAGAAGACGAGCGGTCGACTCCTCTCCATGTGGCTTCACACCGGCTTCCCGCTGCTCTATGGCACCATGCACGGCTTTCATGTCTTTCACGGCTACGATGCCCACACCCTGGCGAATCAGATGAAGATGCTCGCCGCCGACGGCATTAAGGGCGCGTTCTGTGGCGGCGATCAGCTCGAGTGCTACCTGCTTTTGGAGTACATGGACAACCCGACCCAGGACATTGATGTGCTGCTGAATGAGTTCTTCACCCGCTACTACGGCGCGGCCGGCGAACCGCTCAAACGCATCTACCAATTGATCGAGGCGACCTACACCGATCGTTCCAACTACCCCTCGTCCTTCCAAATCCCCGGCCATCAGACCGAGGAGATCGCCTGGAGATACCTGGGCACTCAGGAGCGTATGGACAAGATGGCGCGCTGGATGGACGAGGCGCGCGCCGCCAGGCTCTCCGAGGTCGAACGCCGGCGCGTGGATCTCTTCGATAAGGGGCCGTGGCAATACATGGTGGAAGGCCGCCGGCAGTGGGTGTTTAAGTCGCAGCACACGGGCGAGGTCGAACGGCTGAAGGCCCTGCCGCCGCCCTCGGCTCAGGCGCCGGTTGTCCCCGATGCCGCCGGGGATCTCACGAAGGTGGACTGGTCCAGGGCCGGCCGCCTCGCCGTAGCCCACACGCACGAGGGTTATCCGGCCGAACGCCAGATTGCCGTCGAGATTGCCCATGACGCCTCCCATCTTTACCTGCGCCTCTCCGACCCCGTGGCGCGCGACAAGGTGAAGGCGAAAGGCACTATTTTCTGGGACGACCGCTGGGAAATCTTCCTGGCCGCGCAGTGCGGCGCGGCTGAGTACGTTCAGATTGGGATTAAGCCCGATGGAAGGTTCGCCAGCAATGCCTATCCCGGCTGCAAGGGATTCGACAGCGGCGCGAAGGTGAGGTGCCGTGTGGACGACCAGGGCTGGACGACTGAACTGGCGGCTCCGCTCAGCCTGGTGTGGCCGGCACCGCGAACGCCCGGCGAAAGGCTTTACCTCAATCTCTACCGTCCGGCCTCGGCGGGCCAGACCACCTTGGCGTGGAGCCCGAACTTCGCCGGCAGCGGATTCAACACCACCGCTCGTCTGGGCGTGGTGACGCTGGCGCCTTGAAATCGGAAGATGAAGACACCCTTCGCCATATTTGCGGTGCTCGGAACGCTCGGCCCGGCATGGCCAAGCCGCGCAACCTGGATTGACAACCCGGACACCAACACCCTGTGGGTCGAGGACGGCAGGGACATCCAAGTGGGTCCAACCACGGGAACGAACCATTGGAACAACGCCGGGTTGACGGTGACGCCTG
>JAQULY010000653.1 GCA_028718445.1 Kiritimatiellia bacterium | reverse complement strand
CATGGTCAGCCTGCAGGTAGTTGACAAGAACGCGCACGCGGTGCGCAGTTACAACGGCTACGCCGAGGTGCGTGTCGTCTCGGGACAGGCGCGCCTGGCGCTGTTGGGCGGGCGCACGCTGCCGGTGCGCGACGGCACCGCCCGCATCTGTGTAGCGCAGGCTTCGGCGGCGCCGGAGCCGGTGAGCCTGCGGATAGCCTTGCCGGGACTGAGCGAACGGGGTTGCACGCTAGACTGGGGCTTGGCGGCGGAAGGCTGACCGATCGTGACAGTGGCGTCAGGGAATACGTATGTCGCTTGTTGATACCAGGGAAGACACGGATACAACCTCGCTGCCCAAACTCGTCGAGGAGTTGGGTATTTCGCCGCGCCAGATCATGGCCGTCGCGCAGTTGCTGCGCGACGGCAACACCATTCCGTTCATCGCGCGTTACCGCAAGGAGGCGCACGGCAATCTGGACGAGGTGCAGATCGCGCGAATCCAGGAGCGCCTGGCCTACCATCGCGAGCTCGATGACCGCCGGCAAACCATCCTCAAGTCCATTGAGGAGCAGGGCAAGCTGACCGGCGACCTCAAGGCGCGTATCTTCGCATGCGAAACCAAGAGTGCGCTGGAGGATCTCTATCTGCCCTTCAGACCAAAGCGGCGCACGCGCGCCATGATCGCCCGCGAGCGCGGCCTGGAACCGCTGGCCGAGCGCATCCTGGCGCAGCCGCCAGACGGCACGCCCGAGCAGGATGCCGCGCCCTTTGTGAACGCTGAGAAAGGTGTCGAAAGTGTCGCCGCCGCGTTGGCGGGCGCCCGCGATATCGTGGCGGAACGGATCGCCGAGGATGCCGGAGTGCGCGGACTGGTACGCGCGGCCTTTCTCAATCAGGGCGAAGTGGTCTCGACCGCGGTCGAACCGCGTACCGGCCAGCCGACCAAGTTCGAGCAATACTATGATTATCGCGAGCGGGTGACGGCGATCCCTTCGCACCGCTATCTCGCCATCAGGCGCGGCCAGGCCGAAGGCGTGCTGCGCGTCCAGATCGCGGCCGCGTCCGAACCGCTGTTGGAGGCCATCGCCGCGGGACAGGGATTGAACGCGGCCTCGCCATTCGCCGATCACCTGCGCCTGGCGATCGAGGATGCCTACAAGCGGCTGATCGTGCCGTCCGTCGAAATTGACGTCGCCGTGGAGTTGAAACTCAAGGCGGACCGGGCGGCGGTGGAAGTCTTCGCGCAGAATCTCCGCAGCCTGTTGCTGGCGCCGCCGCTGGGAGAACGGCGCGTGATCGGCATAGACCCCGGTCTGCGCACGGGCTGCAAATGCGCCGTGCTGGACGCCACCGGCAAGTTCCTCGACACCGTCACGATCTATCCTTCGCAGGGCGAACGCGCCGCCATTGAAGCCTCCGTGGAAATCTGCCGGCTGGTGCACAAGCACAAACCCGAAGCCATCGCGGTCGGCAACGGCACGGGCGGGCGCGAGACCGAGGCCTTCGTGCGCGAAACGCTCAAGAAGGCCGGCGTCAAGGATGTCATGGTCGTCAGCGTCAACGAGTCCGGCGCCAGCGTCTACAGCGCCTCCGAGGTGGCGCGCGAGGAATTCCCTGACCTGGACCTGACGATCCGCGGCGCGATCTCGATCGGCCGCCGCCTGCTCGATCCGCTGGCGGAGCTCGTCAAGATAGACCCCAAGTCCATCGGCGTCGGGCAGTATCAGCACGACGTGCACCAGCCGATGCTGGTGGACAAGCTCGACGAGGTGGTGGTGAGCTGCGTCAACCGCGTTGGCGTGGAACTCAACACCGCCAGCGCGCCGTTGCTGGCGCGCGTGGCCGGCATTGGCCCCGCGATGGCCAGGCGCATCGTAGCCTTCCGCGACGCGGAAGGCGCCTTCAAGCGGCGGCGCGACCTGCTCAAGGTGCCGGCGCTGGGCCCCAAGACCTTCGAACAGGCAGCCGGGTTCCTGCGCATCCGCGGCGGCGAGCATCCGCTCGACTCATCGGGAGTGCATCCCGAGCGCTATGCTCTGGTGGAACGCATGGCCTCCGATCTGGGCGTGGAACTGGCGGTGCTGGTCGGCAATGGGCCGATGGTGGACCGCATCGAGCTGGGGCGGTATGTCTCCGGCGCCGTGGGCGAGCCGACGCTCAAGGACATTACGTCCGAACTGAAGAAACCGGGACGCGATCCGCGCGCCGCCTTCGAGAAACCGAAGTTCCTGGACGATGTGACCGAAATCGGCCACGTCAAACCCGGCATGCAGATCGAAGGCGTGGTGACCAACGTGACCGCCTTCGGCGCCTTCGTGGACATTGGCGTGCACCAGGACGGGCTGGTTCACGTTTCGGAACTGGCGGACCGCTTCATCCGCGATCCGTCCGAGGTGGTCAAAGCCGGCGACAAGCTGAAGGTGCGCGTGCTGAGTGTGGACCTAGAGCGTAAGCGGATCGCACTCAGTGCCAAGGCGCATCCCGGTGCGCCGCACGCGGCCGGCGCCTCCAATGGCCGCGCCTCGCAGGGCCGCGTTACGCGCCGGCCGGAGGGCCCGCCGCCGCCGCGTCGTTCGGGTTTTTCCGCTAATCCCTTCGCCGATCTGTGAACCTGGAAGGAACGGTTCGGGCACGCGACGCGGGCCCGATCATGAGCGAGCCCGGCCTCGTGATCGGCCCGGCGGGCGACGGCACCTGGCGATGTCCTTGCGACGCCCATTCAAGAGCCTCATCGGTGTCCACCGATGGAGGCAGTCCCGGCACACGCTGACCGCAAACCGGTCAACGTTCGCGCTTGCCGGTGAGGGCACTTCCGGTTATTCTCCGATGCTGTTGCCGGGCGGTTAGCTCAGTTGGTTAGAGCACCACGTTTACACCGTGGGGGTCGGGGGTTCGAGCCCCTCACCGCCTACCAGTGGTGTGCAAGGAGTGAAGCGGGCATGCAGCTTGTTCTCGTGCTGGATAGTCAGTCGGTGG
>JAQULY010000652.1 GCA_028718445.1 Kiritimatiellia bacterium | reverse complement strand
GAGACTATAGCGTGACACCCACCCACTGCCCCAACTGCGGGCACGACCCGGATAGCATCCAGGACGTGGGCGGCGGCTGGTACTTGTGCCGGCACTGTTGCCAATACTGGCGACACGAACCCTGCGCATTGGAGCGCGAGCTACGCGCCAACGCCATACAGCGTCACACCGACGCGGCGCGGGCGGAGGCGGCGGCGCGGGAAGAGGCGGCGCCGCCGATGACGGAAACGAGGAGAAATGCCTGACTACATCGACTTCCTGGAGACCAAGCGCCACGTCGTGCGCGCAACCGGCTTTGACGTCGAGCCCGACGCCATTCATCCACTACTCTTCCCGTTTCAGCGCGACCTGACGCGCTGGGCGCTGCGCAAGGGAAGCGCGGCCATCTTCGCCGATACCGGCCTGGGCAAGACGTTTATGCAGCTAGAGTGGGCGCGGTTGACAGGCGCGCGCGCCCTGATTGTCGCGCCGCTCTCGGTAGCGCGACAGACCGTCGGCGAGGCGCGCAAGATTGGCCTTGACGTGCACTACACGCGCGCGGGTGACGACCTCATTGACGGCATCAATATCACCAACTACGAAATGATAGAGGCGTTCAATCCCGCCGACTTCGGCGCAGTCGTGCTCGATGAGAGCAGCATCCTCAAGTCTATTACGAGCAAGACGCGCGGCCGGCTTATCGCTATGTTCGCGGATACGCCCTATCGCTTATGCTGCACGGCGACGCCCGCGCCCAACGACATCGCCGAAATCGCTAACCACGCGGAATTCCTCGGCGTGATGCCGCGCGTCGAAATGCTGGCGACCTTCTTTGTCCACGATGATGATGGCTGGCGGCTCAAGCGCCACGCCGTGCAGCCGTTCTTCCGCTGGATGGCGTCATGGGCGATGAGCGTGCGCAAGCCGTCAGACCTCGGCTACGACAACGACGGCTTCATATTGCCGCCGCTCGACATCATCCCGCACTGGGTTGAGACCGAATACGCGCCCGAGGGCCAGCTCTTCTTTACCGGCCTCAAGGGTGTCTCGGACCGCGCCGCCGTGCGCCGTGAGACGATGGCCGAGCGCGTGCAGGCCGCCGCTGACCTCATCAACAACGACCTGGGGCATCAGTGGATCGCGTGGCGCAAGCTGCTCGACGAGGGCCGCCTGCTGCATGATGTCGTGCCGGATAGCATTCTGGTCGAAGGCTCGATGTCGCCGGACGAAAAGCTCAGGCGCATCGAGGCGTTTCAGGACGGCGTGTTTCGCGTGCTCATCACGGAGCCGAAGATTGCCGGGTTTGGCATGAACTTCCAGAACGCGACGCGGCAGGTGTTCGTCGGCCTCGGCGATAGCTGGGAGAGCTATTACCAGTGCGTGCGCCGCTCGTGGCGCTTTGGACAGGCCAGGCCGGTCAAGGCCTACATCGTGCTTTCGGACATCGAAGACGCCATCTATGAGAATGTCATGCGCAAGGATGTGCAGGCGAAGGAGATGGCCGAGGAGCTTATCAAGAACGTCCAGGTATTCGAGCGAGAGGAGCTAAACGTGAACGCCCCCCTGAACGGCTACACCTATGAGACCGGCGCGGTTGCCGGCGACGACTGGCGGATGCTGCTCGGCGACAGCGCCGAACGGCTGCGCGAGATGGACGCGGCGAGCGTTGATCTGTCGGTGTTCTCGCCGCCCTTCATGAGCCTGTACACCTACTCTCCCACCGAGCGCGACCTGGGCAACAGCCGCAGCGAGGCGGAATTCTTCACCCACTTCGGCTTTATCATCGACGAATTGCGGCGCGTCACCAAGCCGGGCCGCAATTGCGCGGTGCACGTGGCGCAAATCCCGGCGATGCAGGTGCGCGACGGCTACATTGGCCTGAAGGACTTTCGCGGCAAGACGATACAGGCCTTCGAGGACCACGGCTGGATATTTCACGGCGAGGTTGCCATCGACAAAGACCCGCAGGCGCAGGCGATACGCACCAAGTCAAAGGCGCTGCTTTTCGTGCAGTTACACAAGGATGCGTCATGGTCGCGGCCGGCGCTGGCCGACTTCATCCTCGTGTTTCGCAAGCCAGGTGAGAACGCGGTGCCTATCAAGCCGCACCTGACGAATGACGAATGGATTGAGTGGGCGCGGCCCATCTGGTACGGCATCTCCGAGAGCGACACGCTGCAATACCACGAAGCGCGCGGCGAGGATGACGAGCGCCACATCTGCCCGCTACAGCTGGGCACGATTGAGCGCGTGGTGCGGCTGTGGAGCAACCCCGGCGAGACGGTGCTATCGCCGTTCGCCGGCATCGGCAGCGAGGGCCACGTTGCGCTGTGCCACGGGCGCAAGTTTGTCGGCATTGAGCTTAAGCCGGAGTATTTCGAGATTGCGGTGCGCAACCTGCGCGAGGCCGAGGCGCAGGCGAAGATGGTGGACTTATTCGCGTTCGCCGGCGTTGAGGTTGAGGCGTGACGCCGGGCGCGGTGCAACAGGAGATGGCGCTGTGACGCGGTTGACGACGCACGCATGTTCGAGTATAATCAACGCGCCTCAGAATGAGGCGGAGCCGGTTGTCAGCCGGCCCCTAAACATCACCGTCACGATCTGGGCGTGCGGCAATGTCTTCTATAAAGACTACCACACCGCCTAGCTTGTGACAATAGCGAAGGCGGTTTTTATGTCTAGGAAACGCACATTGACGGCAGCTCTGGTCCAGCAACACGAAACGCGCCTCAGCATTGCGCAGCGCCGGCAGGATCACGCCGGCGACGCGCTGGCGGAAGCGACGACTGAGAAGTACCGCGCCATGCCCTACGAGCAGTACCTGCGCACGGTGCACTGGCGCGCGTTCCGGGCGCGTATTCTAAAGGACCGCGATCGCACCTGCGAGGAATGTGGCGAGCGGTATGGACTTATTGACGTGCACCACCTTACCTATGAAAACCTCGGCTGCGAACGTGACCGCGACGTGGTTGTGCTGTGCCGGG
>JAQULY010000651.1 GCA_028718445.1 Kiritimatiellia bacterium | reverse complement strand
GCGAACTCGTGCGTCGTAAAGCCCGGCTGATCCACATTGAATCGGATCATGTTGCCCGCAGTTTGATAAGGCTTGATCACGTACTGGCCGTTGGTGCCGGGCCAGCCCCAGTGGCTTACTTCGACGTCAATCTCCCGGTAGTTGAAGTCCGGCGCTGTGTCGTCCCAGGTGAAAAGTCCGAGGACCGCGTTTGTATCCAGCGTATTCAAGTCCGTGTCTATCTTGAAGCTGTACGTTCCATATCCGAGCGACGTGTTGGCCACAACCTCGGAGCACCACCAGCGGTTGCTCCGCTGCGCAATTGTCAGGTGAAGCAGGCCATCGGCATCCACCCAGACCGCATTTGTGGCGGCCGAAAAATAGTTATAGCCGGGATCCAGCGGCACCCCGCCTTCCTTGACGATCCAATCGTAGCCGGCGAACGAGATGTGCCGCGTGCCGGGCTGGCGAACGCTCTGAACATGCGGGAACTGCAGAAGTTCGTAGGGCAGCGCGGGCCAGGAGTCGTAGGCGCCCGGACCGGCAGGCGGCTCGTATCCTGCCGGAACGAGAAAAGCCGCGTATTCCGCCGCATATTGATCTACGCCGCCCGAAACAACATCGCACGACCATGTGCCATTTGCGGCGATCGTCGTGGGCGCGGAGCCGGCATAAGGTTTCGGCCACCAGTTACCCGAACGCAGATAGACGACCACGCGGAAGTCGGCCGGCGGCACGTCCAGCACGCGGCCCTGCAGATACTCGGCACTGCCCCACGCGGGAACATGCGTGAACTCAATCACGCCGGGCAGTTGGTCCGACACGGGGGGCTGATCCAATTTGGGGAAGATATTCGTGAGCGCAGTATGGATCGTCGGATAGGACATGAACAATTGAGGAATGCGGTAGTTTCTCAGGTAGTTGTCTATTGCTATCATCATCGGACCGTTGTCGATCGCAAATCCGCACATATTCATCCAGGGCCCTGAGGTCCTCAGGATTCCGCCCGTGGGAAACAACGGCGGAATGACATGAGAGATATCCATGTTGTAGGCGTCGGCAAACCCGAACCGCGGATGGAGAAGATCAGCTTTCCCGTCGCCGTTAAGATCAAGCCTCGCCGCATGCCACAGTCCGTTGATCGCCTCATCGCTTGCGTGCTGAATGGCACTGCCCATGGCGTATGCCGTGAGCGTGCCGGAGTCCGGCGGCCGGCTTCCCGTGATCCTGAGCATGTCAATCTCGACTCCGTAGGCGTCTCCAGCGACAAGCGTGACGCTCACGGTGTGGGCGCCTGCCGGCAGAACAGTGGAAGACGCAAGCACCGGGCTTTCGGCGAAGAAGTTCCACCCGGTTCCGGAGGCGCCAGACTCCGGCCGGGTATTGACCGTATCAAATGATCCAAGGATATTGGTTCCGTCAATCGCGATCCTTACTGTATCGGCTCCGCCATCATTGCTGTACCGAGTGACGCATTGAACTTTGCTGTCGTATAGAAGCGACATCTGGAACGAGAACGTATCCGTCGCGTTCGTAAGCAACCGAGTCCACGCGCGGGAAGCATGGCCGCGTGAGTTCGTGACGCCCGCGCCTGTGCCGTACTCCGCCTCATACACCGCATTGCCATTATCTCCGTACGCGCTGAGCGTCAAGGGCGGGGCGGACTCCGCGAAATAGGAATCGTAAGGGCCCTCCGCCGCGGAATAGCCCCACTCGTTCGTGCCAGGCGCAGTCGTCAGGCCGCCCGCGGCAATCGCATACTGCTGAGCGGCCAGGACCGCCTGGCGGGTGTTGTTGAAGAAATCAACCGGACGTGCCGGATGATTGTCCGTGCCGGTAATATCCGTGCGAACCCAGAGACTGAAGAACTCGTAAGTGAACAGGGCGCCCGGATAGGTTTTGACGAAGGGGCTGCCCGCCCTGATCAGACCGTCCCAGATACTGCGGTCGAGGCGGTTGGTAGGATTGATGGAGCCCATTCCCAGAAGTCCATCGATCAGGTCTTCGTCGGTGTAATAGTCCAGCGTCGCCGGGACTTCCGCACCCGAGACCATCTTGCTCGAGTACTGGCCGTTGGTAGCCGGATCGTTCAGCAGAAAGCGGCCGAATGATCCGTTCAGGTCATCGCGATCTTCATTGGGCTTCCATCCGAGATAGAACTGGTTTGTTCCGCCCGGCAGTGCGGCAACCATGAACGGCCAGTTCACGCGGCCATATATGGCATCGGCGCGCGCGCGAAGTTCCGTCTCAACCGCGTTCGTCGCGTCAAAATACTGCCGCCCCGTCAAGATGCCCATCAGGGCCAGACCGGGATCAATCAGGCTGAGCTCGACTGTGTTCATGCGTTCGTTCACCGCCGGGGTCTTCGAGAAGTCGAAGTTCTGTTTCCGAAGTCCGTCAATTCCGAGGAAGTGGTAGAAAAAGCCTTGATACCCAATGGTGCCGATACTGTTGGTTCCCTGCGGCTGGTTCTCGAGGACGCGGAGAAGCGCCACGATGCGGTTGGCGGCGTTTGACCGCGTGATGTATCCGCATTCGGCCCCGATCACATAGGCAGTAACCTGGAATCCCACGCCTCCGACAGTCAACAGGTCGGCGAAGGTGGAACGATCCTGTATCATACCGCCCGTTCGCGGATCACGCGAAGCAAAATCGAGAAAATATAGAAAACTCAACGCACGGACGTAATCGAGAAAAGCGGCCTGATACTCAGGCCTGAGCGAACCATCAGACAGATTCACGAGGTCGCCGTTATCAAGGTCAGGGTATTTCCCGGCGGGATCACGCAGACGCACGTTATCAAACTGCAGATGGCAGACATTCGGATTACTAACGACCTCGCCAAGGTTGAAGTGCTCAACAATGAAGGACACCGTGCGGACCTGGTTCCAATTGAAATACAGCAGGCCGGCAGGTCCGGCAGTGGAGTGGTCAAAGTTCGTCCGATCGAGCGAAAAGGTGTGCCAGGTGTTCGTGGATAACCAGACGCGGGTGTATATGTCGGT
>JAQULY010000650.1 GCA_028718445.1 Kiritimatiellia bacterium | reverse complement strand
CTTGCAGTAGTTGAAGCAGTTGACGAGAGAGAGACTCACATTCCGTTTGCTACCATCCCGTGCCGTCCTGTGCCACGTCCGCCCCTCGCATTCCGTCCCGTCGTGGCAACCACGTGGCAACGGGGTCACGCATGAAGACCGCACCACAAACGCCAACGCCCCTTCGCCCCGGCGATCGCCAGTACAGGCGCCACACCGCTATGTCGACGCCAGGCCGAGCCCATTCCGAGTGGCGCGCGCAGTTCTGCGACAGTGAGGCCGCACAGCGCGCCACCGAGCCGGTGAACAGTGATTATCTCCCAGCTCACGCTCAGGCCGCCCGGTCGAGGGTACCGAACTCTCCAACGACGACCATGATCGCTGCGGCCAAATTTTAAACGTGACACAAGACGGCGCTTGCGTACCGTCGCCAGTTTGCCTATATTCGCTCCGGAGGATCGAAGCCGCGACAGAAGTTCCTATCGACCCGCTGTTTCAAGAGACTGAGAGTCGAGAGAGACTGTTACGACAGGAGACCATCGATGAAACAGAAGATTGACACATTAACTATTGAGCGCTTCCGGACGCTCCAGCAACTTAGACTTGATGGTCTTGGCCAAGTCAATCTGATCACGGGACGCAACAACACGGGTAAGTCTTCAGTGCTGGAAGCCCTTCGTATTCTAGCGTCTGGTGCATCGCCTTTCATCATCCAGAGCATACTTCGATTCCGCGAGGAGGATATTGGAGATATAGAAGAGTCGGCTCGGCCACTGGATGCAGATGGGGTCTTTCTGTTATCGAATCTTTTTAACGGATTTCCACAATTTTCCGCCCAGCTCGAACCCATAGTCATCAATGCCGATGGCGCCTCGCGTTCTATGCGTTTGGTTATGAGGGTGGGTTGGTTCACGGAGGAACGAGACCAGGATGGTACAAGGCGACTAGCCCCCCAGCAAAAGGAGTTATTCGGCGACGGGGCATCCATCCCCGCACTCGTAACGGAAGTCGACGGAATGCGTCGAGTGCTCTCTTTAGACTCCATGCGCCGCCATGCATACCGAAACCGTCTACTTCGATCGGATGCAGTTGATGAACCCAGTCTGCCATGTGTATTCGTGAGTCCTTATGGTGGGGAGCGCACCGCCACGCTTGGCACTTTATGGGACAATATCGCCCTATCCGATCGTGAGCATGACGTTGTTGAGGCTCTGCGGATCATTGACCCGGAGATCTCCGGTGTCTCGATGGTCGGTGGCGAGGGACCGCGACAGTATCGCACCGCCATCGTGCGATCAAAACACCTGCCTCGGCCCGTGCCACTTCGGTCCTTTGGCGACGGCCTGAATCGCTTATTCGGCATCATTCTCTCACTGGTCAACGCAAAGGACGGCCTTTTGCTTATTGACGAGTTCGAAAACGGAATACATCACACCGTCCAGTTGGATGCCTGGAGGGCGGTATTCAACTTGTCGCACCGATTGGGAATTCAGGTTTTTGCCACATCGCACAGTTGGGACTCCGTTGAATCGTTCCAGAAAGCCGCCGCCGAGGTAACTGGCGCAGGTGTGTTGATTCGGTTATCCCGCAAGGGCGATGACATTGTTCCGACCGTTTTCGCTGAGAACGAGCTTGCCATCGCAACGCGCGACCGAATCGAGGTACGTTGATATGGCCGCCAAGAAAATTCTATTAGTCGAGGGTTCTGATGACGAGCACGTCCTTAAACATATATGCGGCAACCGCGGGATTCCCCACCTCGATTACATAAAGCCCCTCGGGAGCGTCGAAGAACTACTGGACAGCGTCCCTGTGCACCTCAAAGCAAGTGAGGATGGAGACATTGTCGGCGTGGTTATAGATGCCGATACCGACTTGGCTGCCCGCTGGCAGTCACTGCGCGATCGGCTTGTCAATGTGGGGTATACCGGCGTGCCGAAGAACCCCATGACGGGCGGCACTATTATTGATCCCCCGGCTAATGTGCTGCTACCCCGCGTCGGAATCTGGATTATGCCTGACAATCAAACGAGAGGGATATTGGAGGATTTCTTGAAGTTCCTAGTTCCAGTCGGATCGCGGCTCTTCGACCACGTGACTACCAGCGTGGCAACCATTCCCGATGGTGAAAAGCGCTTCAGCCTACTCGCCAAACCAAAGGCTCTGATCCACACCTGGCTGGCATGGCAGGAAGAGCCGGGCAAGCCAATGGGTACTGCCATCACTGCCCGCTATCTTGATCCGGACGTGGCCCAAGTGGATGTCCTTGTGTCCTGGCTGAACCGACTTTTTTCTTTGAATCAGGACCGCGAGTAACTTATCGCAGACGCCGTGCCATTGCTGCGTAATGATCTGTGACAGGTACGGAATTGTAAAATCGCAATAACCCCGCCATGGACAACGACGACATCTCCGATCTCGATCGGCAGATTACCAAGATCGAGAAACGCCTCAAGGTGTTGGATGCGGAGCGGGGCGAGGTGCTTGGGAAACTGGAAGCACTCCGGCGCCAAAGGGAGGATGTCGCCCAGCACAAGACAGCGTCACCGTCGGATACGTTCTCCGACGCGCCGGTCACGAAGGACTCACCTGCCGAAGCCAAAGTGGCTCTGTTCCGTTCACTGTTCCGAGGTCGAGAGGATATGTACCCGCGCAAGTGGGAGAGTGCCAAGACCGGCAAGTCTGGCTACCAGCCCGCATGCAGGAACGACTGGGTCAAGGGTCTCTGTGAAAAGCCGAGGGTGAAGTGTTCTGAATGCCCCGCACGCGAGTTCCTGCCTGTAACCGATGCCGTCAACCGCGCGCACCTCAAGGGTGCTGACATTGACGAGAAGCCATACGGCGGTGTCCAGCGTGACTTCACCATCGGTGTCTACCCCCTATTGCCAGACGAGACCTGCTGGTTCATCGCGGCCGACTTCGACAACGAGTCGTGGCAGGCCGATGTAGCCGCGTTCCAAGAGACCTGTAGCCATATCGGCGTGCCGGTCGCGGTCGAACGGTCCCGTTCGGGC
>JAQULY010000649.1 GCA_028718445.1 Kiritimatiellia bacterium | reverse complement strand
GCTTCACCGTCTTCAACCCGCGCCCGGAGGCGGTCCACGCAACCGTGGCACTGGATGTCCCCAACGTGGACAACTCCCGGCGTCAACCCGCGCTCAGGAACCCGGACGGAACACCCATCCCGATGCAAGTCGTCGCCCCGGGGTTCCTGGCGCACCAGTTTGGGCTGCTGGCCCGCGTGGACCTGCCAGCTGGTGGTTGCGCCGAGGTGCGCCTCGACTGGAGCCGGGATGAACTCCCGCCCCTGCCCGCCCCTGTGGACCTCCCCTTCGAGACCACAGTCGCATCGGACACAATCAACCTGCGCTTTCGTGAGGGGCAACTCGCGACTATCGAGAACCTGAAGAATGGACGCACGCTTCAAGCATCGGACGGCGCCGCCTTCTTCGAACCCATGGCGCTACCGCAAGAAGCGGAAGGATGGATGACCAAGTCCTTCGCGAATAACCCTCTGCCCTTTTTGCCAAAGCGGCTGTGGCTGGAGGAATGCGGGCCCCTGCGCTTCCGGCTCATGCGCTCAGGTTTCGCCGGCCCTTACGCCATTCTGCAGGCCTTTGATCTCTGTCAGGGTGAGCCGACCGTGGAGGTCACCACCACCGTGGACTTGGTCATGGACACCGCCTACGTCGTGCTGGGCTTTCCCCTGCCTGGCGAGGCCCGGCTCTCGGTCGATATTCCGTTCGGCGTTGAAGACCGCGATCTCAGCCGTATCCGCTACGGATACCTGGGTGGCTGGAACTACGAGAACATCGAGCGTCGCCTGCCCGGCATATTCTGGGGACGTTCCTGGGTCTTCGCGGAGGCGTCCGACGCGAGTTTCGGCCTCGTCACGGCCGATGGGCCCCGCTATTTCAGACGGCATGGCGACCCGCTGCGACTGCTGCACTTTCTGGCGGATGGGCGGACCGAACAACGCAGCGGCTGGATGGCCAACGTCGGTCAGGAGCGCGCCTTGGGTCGGCACACGTTCCGGCACCAGTTCGTGCTGGCCGGGGGAACCTGGCGCGAGGCCGACATGGTGGGACGCGCCCAGCGGTTGCGCACGCCGCCGCAAGTGCTGCCGGGGATCCCCACAACAACCGTGGCGCCATTCGAGGTGCAGCCCGAGACGGTGCGGTTGAGCGCCTTCTACCGCGAAGGGGATGATATCCTGATTCGTCTGGTGAATATGGGCTCGAGGATCGCCGCGACCGCGATCAGGCCGCCGTTTGCGTTTGGCGGCGTGACGTCCGTGGACTTCCTCAACCGCCCCATGGGCGAGCAGCCCATTGCCAGGGATGGCGCGATACATTTCACGCTGCAGCCATGGCAGATTGTCACCCTCCGCTTCGCGCGCAACCTTAGCGCACAGGGCGTGTAGCGCTTGCCTGGGGACCGCCAAGCTGTCGGGAAGCGGAACACGGATGCCGGCATTCGCGCATCGTAATGCAAAACGAGCGATGGAACGCCGTCGGCAAATCCGGCTGTCGCAACAATGCACAATCCCATCACGCCAGGTCATAGCCATTTCGACTTCATCGGATTTCTCCTTCTGTTTGCTCACGTTCTGTTAGACCTGACAGCACTTTTTTCTCTGTAACTGTCCTGGATTGACTCACCCGCATGTATGGGAGCTTGCATTGTTTGCTCAGGTATGCTTTCATTCAGGTGTAGGTTGCGGTCGGGTGACGGTGGCCGATATTTCAGGAATCCAGCTTGGTTATGGGAGTATACGCATGAATACGCCGGTTGCGGACGTTTTGCGCACGAAGGGCAACGATATCTATTCCATCGCCCCGGACGGCACGCTGTTCGATGCCGTCAAGGAGATGTCGGCACGACATGCGGGCAGTCTGGTGGTCTTCAAGGATGGCGGCAGGCTGGCCGGCATTGTCAGCGAGCGCGATTTTCGCGACGCCGTGATTGAGGGCAAGGACCTGCGAAAGGTGCGCGTCCGCGAGGTCATGTCCAAGAAGGTCGTGATGGTGCCGCCCGACGCGGCCGTGGAAACCTGCATGGAGCTGATGACGGAGAAGCGCGTGCGCCATCTGCCGGTGGTCAAGGACGACAAGGTCATCGGCGTGATCTCGATCGGCGACCTGGTCAAGTACATCTGCGATACGCGCGGCATTGAGATTGACAATCTCGAGAAGTACATCACCGGTTCGCTGTAGTTTGCGCCGGCGAACCGTCCGGCAGGCATGCCGCCGCGCGGCCGGCGGGTCAGCCGCTATCGGCCGACCACATTCCAGTTCAGGCGGCAAGGGAGTCCGTATGAGCGAGGCGAAATGTTGCGGGTGCGCCGAAGGCGCGCTGACGGATGCCGAGATTCTACGCGAACTGGAGCCGATCGTCGCGGAGTACCGCGAACGTCCGGGCGGGCTGATACCGGCGCTGCAACTGGCCCAGACGCGCTTCGGTTACCTGCCGGAGGCGGCGCTGAAGCGCCTGGCCGAGGCCTTCGGTAAGCCGTACAGCGAAGTGTCGGGCGTGGTCAGTTTTTATTCCTTCTTCTCCACCGTGCCGCGCGGGAAATACCTGGTGCGCGTTTGCCTCGGCACGGCCTGCTACGTGCGGGGCGGCAAGGAGGTGCTGGCGGCCCTGAAGCGCAAGCTGGGTATAGACATCGGCGAGACCACGCCTGACCGGCAATTCTCGCTCGACGTCGGACGTTGTTTCGGCGCCTGCGGCATGGCGCCGGTGGTGATGATCAACGACAATGTGCATCAGCGCGTCAAGCCGGCCCGTGTCGGCGAGCTGCTGGCGCAGTACCGCGCGTCCGACGAAGCGTCCGAAGCAGCGGCGCAGGAGAGGGCATCATGAGCGCAAAAAAGGTGTCCGCACCGGCCGCGAAGGCCGTCAAGCCCGTCCGGCGGGCCGGGCCAGCCAGTAAGAGCGATAAGCCGTTGGCGCCGGTCGTGCGCCCGAGTATCGGGCGCGTCGCGTCACTGGCCGAGTTCGAGGCATTGCGCGCGTCGCTGAAAGCGGCTCCTGCCGGGCAGGGCGGCCGCGCCGGCGCAAG
>JAQULY010000648.1 GCA_028718445.1 Kiritimatiellia bacterium | reverse complement strand
GCCCCCGGCGGCGGGACCCGGGCACGTCGCTCGGTTCAGGAGCCGCCGCCGGGACGCTGACGGGCAGCGCCAACGCCCTTGATGTGTGGCCCAGAGTGCTGTCTCACGGGGTCAGGCGCAGTCACAGGTCTCTCACGCTCACATGCACCTCACTCGCGCTCCCATCTCACTGACCCATTACGCTCCGGATCGCCCGATCACTTGACAGGCAGTGACAGAGGTGGGCAATATCAACCCGACACCCGACGCGAAAACACTATCTCCGGGAAGTCGGCTTCGTCGCCCTGTTCCCGGGATGCTTGCGCGTCGCGGTCACAGGCCGGCGCGGTCAGCCCCGCGCCCGTTGGGTGCGTTGAAGCTCCCAGAGGGTAGGACGTGGTGCCATTCTTGTTGTCGACGACGACTTGCGTACGCTGGGCTTGCCCGATGGCGTAGTAATAGTCGCGAACAGCAACTGCAAACGTCCCTTGAGCCACGGTCTTTGCATCGACTGGGTCTCAAGTGACGTGGCCTTGGCAGATGAAGTCGCAGTAAGAAGCAGACGGCTGATGCGAACACGCTACGAGCGCGAGTGGAAGAGTATTGCACCTGCAAGTCAACTCCGTGTCTGCCGGATGAAGAATGGGTTTCAGCAACACGTACCTGCATCAATATCCAGGCGCCCGACCATGAGCAGGTTCCATGCGCTGGCGCGCGGTCAAACCCTTGGTTGAACTCAGCTGGCGGGTTGGAACGGGACGCTAGCGGGTGCCGCGTGGTCCCGTCAGCTACCCGTCGCGTCCTCTGGCCGCGACGGCGTCAATGTATGGCTGAAGCTGGTCGGTATGGGTGAGAGGAGCCATGATTCCGATGGATAGGCCCTGGGGTTTCAGGTTGTCGAGCAGCGTCTCGAACTCGGCCAGCGTGTTGGCATAGACGATCGGGCGGCGGCCCGCGTCCTGGATCTTCCGGGCATGCGGCAACCAGAGTGGCGACGAGCAGGGCGGCCGATTGGCGCCTGGCTGAATCTGGATGGCTTGGATTTCGGGACGCTCCAAAAGCGCGTCCAGATGCCGAATCTCCTCCGGCCCGTCCAGATGCCACGGCATGTATTCCAGATATTCGCCCTGCCGAACGATCTCCGGCACGACAAAACGTTGGAACATCTCGGGCGAAATCATGGTCGAGAAGTCGCTCTGGCAGATATACGTGCGCCCCGGCGCCCAGCCCAGATAGGAACAGTCGCCCGGAAATCTCCGACGGTAGATGTCCCAGAAGAGACGATGCGCCTCGATCCAGACCTCGAGGTACTCGCGCATCTTCCTTTCGATGACCTCCGGCTGCTCGATCAGATCCATCAGCAGCCGTTCGGTTCCCCGCAACAACGAGAAGACGGTCAGCGCATCGCCCAAATCCGGCGTGCAGGGCAGCATATCGTCCGGTAACGAGCGCACATGTGCCTCCATCAGCCGGATGCTGCGCTGCAACCAGGGGTTGCGGCGGTCGAGGGCGATGGCAAAGTCGTTCCAGTCGTCCACCACGGGATCCACCCAGACCGTTCTCTCGCCAAAATGGACGTCACCGCCCAGGTAGGCTGCCATGGTCATGGGCGTGCCGCGTCCTCCCCAGGAGTGTCCGACGTAGGCCGGCAAGTCGCCCAGGAACGTGTAGCGCCGAGATGCCCGGATTTGCGCGGCAACCAATCCCTCAACATCGGGTTCCACGTTGGGCTCCGGCCAGAAAGCGTTCAGTTCTGGTCCCCTCGCCTCGCCAGGCCCAATGGCGGCCTGAATCAGACAAGGCCCGTCGGCGCGCCCCCACCAGTCCGCGATGCGGCGGAGTCTGCGGTCAAGCGGTTGAGACAAATCTATTGCTATCATTGTTCCTCTTTTCAAGGAAGCGCGCTGACCATCGCTTCCACCACGTGCCGACCTGGCCTGGTGTCCGGAGCGATCACACTGCCCTCGATTGGCCGGCCATCCACACGCAAGCGGACCTCGCCGCGGCAGATGCCGGCGGGCTTCGCGATGCGAATGTCGTAGACACTGCCGCGGAAATGACGCTCGACGCGCGCCTCCGTCATGGCGCTCGGCAGACACGGGGCGATAACCAACCCATCATAGTCGGCCTTGGCGCCGAACATCTCTTCTACCATGATCTGCAAGACCCAGTCCGCCGACGCCGTCCAAAGCCCCTGATATGTGGCGCCCGGCTGCGGCCACTGCGGCCCCATGTACGCGTTCGGAATCGCCATCGGCTCCGCGCTCGTCACCTCCACCGAAACCACCCCGCTCGCCGGCACGATGCGGCGCAAGGTCTCCCACGCCCGGTCGCCTTCGCCCAGCTTGCAGTCGGCCGCGATCTTGAAGGTCGCGGCGTGCGTGTACACCGATCCGCCCTCGCTCGGCCACAGACTAATCCGCCCCACGCTCTCGTCGTACCTGGAATACATGGGCGCGAAGCACAGGTAGCCGATCTCGAATCGCAGCCTCTCTTCGCACGCCTCCATGGCTTTCCGCGTTCGGACCGGATCGGCCACGTCAGCCAGCACCGCCCAGCTTTGCGGATTGAGGAACATCTTGCCGCCGTCCTTGTTGCGGGCGGAGCCGATCGTAACACCCTCGTCGCTGAAGGCCATCAGATACCAATTGCCGTCCCAGCCGCGACGATTGACGATGTCGGCCATGGCCGCCCGGCGGCGGCTGAAGGCACCGGCTTTCGCTCTCTGCCCGATGCGCTGCGCGATGTGTTCCATCTCCCGCAGGGCGTAGCAGAACGCGATGCTCAGCCACACCGATTCGCCCTTGCCCTTTACGCCGGCGTTGTTCAGCGAGTCCAGCCAGTCGCCGCAGCCCAGCAGGCACAATCCATGCGCGCCCCGGGTTTTCCAGAGGTAGACCATCGCCCGGCAGGCATGACCGAAAACCGTGTCCGGCTGCTTTTCGTCCACATAGGGAATCCGTTCCTCCAGCAGGTCGAAGTCCCCCGACTCCTTGAGATACTTTTCCAGCGCATAGACGATCC
>JAQULY010000647.1 GCA_028718445.1 Kiritimatiellia bacterium | reverse complement strand
ACGCCTTGTTGATGTCGAAGCCCGCCATGCCGTGGGCATAGAGGCCCAGTTTTCGAGCCTGCAAAGCCAGCGACATCCAGGCCGCGCCAGAGTCAAACGCCGCATGCCGGTTCTGTTTCCCCGACTGCCTGAAATTGCGCCGCGCCAGAACAAAGATAAGAAGGGGCGCAATGCCGGCCCATGCTCGATTCTTCTCAACAAGCGCCGCAGCAAAGCGACTTCGATCCGCCTCGCTCGTCGCATACACGAACAGCCATGGCTGTTCGTTGAAACATGACGGCGCCCAGCGGGCGGCTTCAAACAGCATTCTGATCTGATGTTCCGGTATCGGCTCCGGCAGATACGCCCGGGGCGACCACCGGTCCACGAACATGCTGTCAACTTCCGCTTCCGTAATTCTTTGCCCTGATGTCATTATATGAACTCCTGTAGTATTGATCGCTCCATCACCCGGTCCGGGAAACTTTACCGCCTTTCCCTTTGTTTCTGCAGTTCAGGTGGACCGCGCCGTCCCCTGCGCGGTCGGACGCCGGCAGGGACGCCGGCGTCCACCAAACTTACTTACTGACACAGTTTCTCTTGCTTTGCTCCATCCGACCCTGCGGCCGGCGGCCCGACTGAACACTGAACACTGAAACCTGAACGCTCACCCGGGCTTCGAGCCATGCCAGGCCTGGAACGTAAGTGTGCCGCCGGCGAGCGTGCGCACGCTGAACCCGGCTTGTTTGAGTACCCGGTAAGCCAGGTAACTGCGAAAACCCACCCTGCAGTAGATAAACAGCGGCTTAGTCCTGTCCAGATTCCCCAGCGACGCGCGCAGTTTGCCGATCGGAACGTTGATCGCGTTCGGAATGTGCCACTCCCCATATTCATCCCCGCTTCTAACGTCCAGGATCACACCATGTTTCGTCTTGTCTGGATACTCCTCGGCGAACCAGAATTCAACATCGCCGCTCATCATGTTTGACGCAACGAAACCAGCCATGTTCACCGGGTCCTTGGCAGATCCGTACGGAGGCGCATACGCCAGTTCGAGATTCCGCAAATCGCCGACAGACATTCCTGCCTGCATTGCCGTGGCGAGCACATCTATCCGCTTGTCAACCCCGTCGTATCCAACAATCTGCGCGCCGAGAATCCTGCCGGTATCGGGCGAGTAAAGTACCTTCATGTGCATGTTTGCGGTTCCGGGATAGTAGCCCGCGTGACCGCCGGGATGAATGTAGAGCTTGTTGTAAGCTGTCCCAAGTTTGCGCAGAGCCTTTTCCGGTATGCCGGTGACTGCCCCGGTCATTTCGAAGACCTTGACGATCGCCGTGCCGCTGGTACCGGCGTACGCGCTGTTTCGGCCGCAGATATTGTCAGCAGCAATCCTGCCCTGTCGGTTTGCCGGTCCCGCGAGCGGTATCTGGGCGGGCTGACCCGTGACATGCTCAATCACCTCAATCGCATCGCCCACCGCGTAAATGTCCGCATCCGATGTCTGGAGACGCTCATTCACCTTGATGCCGCCGTGCCGTCCCAATTCAAGCCCGGCGTCGCGCGCGAGGACCGAGTCCGGCTTCACGCCGACGGCCAGCACAACGAGGTCGGCTGTAATGGTCTGGCCATCGGAAATACGAACCCTGACTTTCCCGTTGTCATCTTCAAATCCGGACGCCTGTTTCGCCAGATGTAGTCGCACGCCCTTTGCGCTCATGTGCTCTTCCAGGTATCTGGCCATTTCCCTGTCCAGCGGCATCATGATCTGGTCACCCATTTCCACGACGTCCACAGCAACGCCACGAATCAGGAGATTCTCCGCCATTTCGATTCCGACGTATCCTCCGCCAACGACAACCGCACTGCTGATTCCGCTGTCAACGACGTCCTTGATCCGGTCCATGTCGTCCATGTTCCTCAGTACCTTGATCCGCGGATGATCTATTCCGGGCAGACGAGGAATCACCGGGCTCGCGCCGGGACTGAGGATCAGCTTGTCATACGACTCCTCGTACTCCGTTCCAGACCGGAGATCGGCAACACGCACCTTCTTTGACCTGCGATCAATCGCCCTGACCTCATGACCGGTCCTGACATCGAGATTGAATGTTGTCTTGAGGCTCTGAGGCGTCTGAAGAAGCAAATCATCGCGATCTTCGATCACCGCGCCGATGTAGTAAGGCATCCCGCAGTTGGCAAAAGAAACGTTTTGCCCGCGCTCAAAAACGACGATTCTGGCGGTTTCGTCGAGCCGCCGGGCCCGCGCCGCGGCGGACATGCCGCCAGCCACGCCACCTATGATCAGGAGTTTCATGCGGCGAGAGTACCAGATTCCTGCGTGCAGTCGAACAGGAACTTCGCCATGTCACAACTAATTACACGTCAATTGGTTAATACATTCTCCATGGGCAGTGCAACTCCAGTCTGCCGGCCGGGTGCGAGGTGTCTGGAGCGAGGAAATGACCTTCGCAATCGCCGGTCCGGAGCATCTGTAATTATTTCTAAGAGAAAGCTGTACATATTATTGTCGGTTCGGTATATTATAAACGGTTGGTTTGTCGAGTTGGATCGGATCCGCAAGCTTGCCGACGCAAGTCAGGATCATGTTCTCAATCGGTTTTCCCACCTTCATGGGCCGGAATGGCGGCCCCTTTCGTAAGTGACCGTGAAAGTAAAAAACGGTCGAAGTACCGTCTCTTAGGAGAGTGTACGATGGGTAAGAAGTTATACGTTGGGAACCTGAGTTACAGTGTGAGCAGTTCGGATCTGGAAACGTTGTTCGCACAATTCGGGAAGGTTGAGAGCGCGGAAGTGATCAGTGATCGTATGACGGGGCGGGCGAAGGGGTTCGCTTTCGTTGAAATGAGTACTGACGAGGAAGCACAGAAGGCCATCGAAGGGCTGAACGGAAAAGAGCACGAGGGCCGGCCCATGGTCGTTAACGAAGCTCGGCCGCGTGAACCGCGTCACGGTGGTGGCGGCGGCGGTGGCGGCGGGTTTGGCGGCGGCGGCCGACGCGGCGGCGGCGGCGGG
>JAQULY010000646.1 GCA_028718445.1 Kiritimatiellia bacterium | reverse complement strand
ATCAAGGATTGCTATCGCCTCGAGTTCGCCGAAGCCGGCCTGCCTGACGGCATCTGGATATACGAGGATCTGGGCTATCGCGGCCGCCTGTTCTGTCGCCCATCGCTGCTGGCTGAGCTGTACTTTCCCTATTACCGGGAACTGGTCGAGTTCTTCCACGGCTACGGTCTGCCGGTGGTGCTGCACTCGTGTGGTTACCAGGAACCGATGATACCGCTGGCCATCGAAGCGGGTTTTGACGGTCTGAATCCGATGGAGGTCAAGGCCGGCAACGACATCTTCAAGTATGCCGAGCGCTGGGGCGATCGTCTCTGCTTTGTCGGCGGACTGGACGCGCGCATCCTGGAGTCGGGCGATCGCGAAGCGATCCGCCGCGGCGTCACCAGCCTGATCGAGGGCATGCGTGCGCGTGGCGCCCGGTTCATCTACGGTTCCGACCACTCCCTCTCGACACGCATCGGGTATGCCGACTACATGTACTCGCTGGAAGTCTACCGCGGTCTGCGCCAGTCACGCTGAGGGCGCCGAAAGGAACCTAACCGCCAAGACGCGAAGAGCGCCGCGTGCCCGGCGTTGCGCGGGCTCGTAGCGCCCGCGCTACCGAGCTGTCGCTCCGCCCGTTGCGGTCCACAGGGGAAGTACCCACCAAACACGCGAATAGACGCTAAAAGTGAATCCCCGTCACGTTTCGCGTCTTTTCGCGTTCTTCGTGGGCACCATATTCGTCCATCGCACATTCACCTTGTTCCGATGCCTGCGCGCCGGTATCATACCGGCCGTGTGCGGCGGTTGGCCGGCTTGACGCCTGGTCCCGTCCTCAAGGAATCGGATCACATGAAGACGGAACGACAGGTCAAGAGCGGCGAGAGCCGTGAGCCCGGGACGGACGCGGCCGGCATGGACAAGGTCCTCGGCAGATGGGCGGGCATGTGCGTGGAGAGCAGCCGCATTGACCCCGCGCTTTATACCAAGTTCGATGTCAAACGCGGCCTGCGCGACATCTCCGGCAAAGGCGTGCTGGCCGGCCTGACCCAGATCGGCGAGGTCTGTGCCACGCGCGTGGTGAACGGCGAGACGGTGCCGGCCGACGGCAAGCTGATTTACCGCGGCATTGACATCGAGCATCTGGTCGAGGGTTTCACTGCCGAGCGCCGCCGCGGCTTCGAGGAGACCGCCTACCTGCTGTTCTTCGGGCAGTTGCCCGCGCCCGCGGAGCTGGCGCGCTTTGAAGCGTGCCTGTCCGAAAACCGCCAGTTGCCGCCCAATTTCCTGCGCGACGCGATCCTCAAGATTCCCTGCCGGGATCTCATGAACGCCATATCGCGCAGCGTCCTCTCGCTGTACGCCTACGACGACCGGGCTGACGATATCGGCGTCGCCAATATCCTGCGCCAAAGCCTGCTGCTGGTCGCCGTGCTGCCGCTGTTATCGGTCTATGCCTACCAAACGTACCTGCACTACTTCGAGAACGGCAGCCTCGTGATACACGCGCCGCGCCCCGAACTAGGCACGGCCGAGAATTTCCTGCACATGTTGCGCGCCGACTCCCGCTACACTCCGCTCGAAGCCAAGCTGCTCGACCTCGCGCTGGTGCTGCACGCCGAGCATGGCGGCGGCAACAACTCGACCTTCACGACGCATGTGGTGTCGTCCAGCGGTACGGACACCTACTCCGCCATTTCCGCCTCGCTGGGATCGCTCAAGGGGCCGCGCCATGGCGGCGCCAACATCAAGGCCCTGATGATGTTCGAGGACCTCAAGCGTAGCGTGCGGGACTGGCGGGACGAGCAGGAGATCTCCGCGTATCTGATGCGGCTGCTCAACAAGGATGCCTTCGATCGCGCCGGCCTGATCTACGGCGTCGGTCACGCCGTCTACTCGCTTTCCGATCCGCGCACGCTGATCCTCAAGCGCCACGCCGCCGAACTGGCGGCCGCCAAGGGCGCCGGCGAGGAGTATGCGCTCTACGAACGCGTCGAAACGCTGGCGCCCAAGGTAATTGCCGCTCACCGCAAAATGTACAAGGGCGTCAGCGCCAACGTGGATTTCTATTCCGGCTTCATCTACCGGCTGCTGGACATTCCGCCGGCGCTGTTTACGCCGCTCTTCGCGATCGCGCGCGTGGTCGGCTGGTGCGCGCACCGCATCGAGGAGATCGCCAACACCGGCAAGATCGTGCGCCCCGCCTACAAGAGCGTCGCGCCGCGGCGGGAGTATACGTCGCTGCCCGGACGGTAACGCCGCGACTTCACCTTCCGCCGAAATCGCGCAGATGGCCGCGCAGCGATAGCAGTCCGCGGTAGTAGAACCGCAGGTCTTCCAGCGGATGCCGCGTGTGCAGCAGACGGTTCCAGAGGGCGCGCGGATGGAAGAAGGCGCGATAGATCCTGCGGATGGCGGCCTTGATGGCCTCTTCGCCAACCGGCGTGCGCATCACGCAGGAGCGCATGTCGAAGTCCTCCCATGCCCGCGTGGTTAGCAGACCTTCCTTATCGCACATTTCGAAGAGCGGCGTGCCCGGATAGGGAATGGCAAGCGTCACTTGCAGCGTGTAGGCCCAGCCGCGAATCAGCAACTCGCGCGCCAACGCCACCGTGCGCGCGATTTCCGCGGCGCCTTCCCAGGGAAAACCGAGCATGACAGTGACGTGCACGTCCAGCCCCGCCTCGGCCGCGGCGCGCGCACCCGCCACGATCTCCTCCACGCGGACCCCCTTGCGCAGCCGGTCAAGCGTGTCCTGGCAGGCGGACTCCAGGCCGAACAGCACGAAGCGGAAGCCCGCCTGCTTCATCAGCGCGTAGTCTTCGCGCGTCAGCGCCCCGAACCGCATGTTGCAGTCGAAGTAGATGCGCCGGTGGTAGCCACGTTCGATCATCAACCGGCAGAAGCTGCGCAGCCATTCGCCGTGAGGAAAGCAGCCGGTGTCGTCCATGATCTCGCGCACGCCGTAGCGCTCGATCAGCAGGCCGATCTCGTCCACCACCTGCTCCGGCGAGCGCACGCGGTAGTTCGGGTAGAGCGTGGTCCA
>JAQULY010000645.1 GCA_028718445.1 Kiritimatiellia bacterium | reverse complement strand
CATCCACCTCCAAATAAGTTGCTGACAATCGCCCCTACCGTCGCGCCAATGCCGGCGCTGCCCAACGCCACGCCGATGCCGATGCCGATGGCTTTGTTCTTCGTCGCCGCAATCCACGTTTCCAGCGCCGTCACCCGCTCGTCATATTCCGCCACAATTCGGCTGCGCTGCATCGCATACTCGGTCAGCGCCCCGCGCAGCGCGGCAATGTCCTGCTCATGGCGCTGCACCGTCACGGCCAGGCCGCCGGGTTGCCGGATGCTGCCCACGATGGCATCGTGGATCTCATCGACTGCCGTTGCTACCTCGTCCATACGCTTCTCCAATCTATCCATCCGCTCCCCTAGCGATTGTCGTTGCTCAGTCATAATGCCTCGTCAATGAATCCTGAAGATGCTGACGTGGTTGTAGTTGCCGTTGGATACCAGTGATAATGGCCCGCCGCTCGTCTGCAGCACCTTGATCGCCAGCGTGTCGCCCGTCGCCAGTTGAACCACGGTCGCGCCACCAGCAGAATGCGGATACGACCTGCCCGAGCTGTCCAGCCCGTTCCGATAAACCAAGGCGTGCCTGCCCGACCCGTTCTTATATAGCCCTAGCTGGATAACCTCGCCCTCGGCCCACGTCCCTGTCGCTGCAAACATGACCATCGCCCGAACGTAGTAATAACCGGCCAGAGGTGCCGTGAAGACCCAGGCCGCGCCGACCGTTACTGCGCCGTGCGTATCAATTACCTCGTCCTCGAAATTGACGACCGTCTCCGTGTTATGGGCGATAGACTGAGCCGCGTTCGTCTCATACACCGCCACCACCGGCACGGGCCGCTCCTGCCGTTCCAGCGCGCCGATGCGCCGCTCCAGGCTCGCCAGCTTTTCCAGCAGCTCGCGGTTCACTTTGTGCCCACCTCCACATCTATCTGCTCTGAGCCGTCCGGCTCCAGCGTCACCGTGACGGCCTTGACCTGCACCGTGTAGCTGGCGTCGTTGAACGGGTTCACCGCCGTCACCAGGTCGCCCACGTCGTAATGCACGCCGTATTGCGTCGCCGGAGCCTGCAGCGCCTTGAACTCGAACCGCTCTTTAGCCTGGTGCTCTTTGAGCTTAGCGTCGCCGTGCGTGTTCAGCGCGGCTGTCGCACCCTTCGTCACGTTCCTGGCGTCCACGTATAGCTCGCTATCGTTGTCCGCCGCGTAGTTCGTGCCCGTGCGCGTCACGTAATCCCGGTCGCTGCCCTCGCCCTGCCCGTACACCGCCGCCACCGTGCGCTCCGTCGAGCGCGTCAGGTAAAAGGACGGCTCCGCCATGTTGCCCAGCGGCATGGCAAACGTCACGGTCGCCGTCCTGTCCGCGCCCCGCTGCCCGGCGTACCAGCGGAACTCATACGCCGTCGGCGAGGAGGGAATCAGGTCGAAGTCCCCGCCGCCCACGAGCGCCAGCTCCTGCAGCGTCTCCAGCAGATTCTTGCCGTGGCAGCGCCAGTCGAGCGTGTTGCCGCCCGCCGCGTCCGCCTGCACCGTCAGCCCGGCAATGGCCCCGTTCCGCTTGCGCCCGTTGCCCGTCGTCGCGCTCGCGGCGGCGTTGTACGCCACCAGCGTCTTGGCAATCGTCTCCGCCTTCGCGCTGGCAAAGTCCGTCCGGTTCGCCGTGCCCGCCGCCCAGTTGACGATGCGCCAGCCGAGCAGGCTCAGGACGCCGGGGCAGTAGGCGACGAACGTCGAGCCGTTCTCGCCGTGGTGCCACTGCTCGTCCCGGAATAGGAACCAGCCCTCCGTGCCCCACGCGCCGCCCTCCGGCCTGCGCTGCACCTGCACCCGCCACTTATCTACAATGGACGAGAGGATGGCGTGGTCGCCCGCCAGCGAGAATTGCACCGCCCCCGGCGCGTTGACCCGGCGCGTGTAGCTCAGGCTGCGGAAGTCGGTTAAAACGGCCTGCAGCGTGCCGGCAGTGTCGTAGAGGCGGAGCTGGTAGGCTTCGTGCATGGCTACTCAGGGCCGATGGCGAGCCAGGACAGGGTGACCAGCCCCGGCGCGCTTGTTAATGTCAGTGTCATTGCCGAAGCGGAGAGCGCCGAGATATAGACGGTTTCGCCGGAGAAGTTCGTCTGTGTAATGAAGACGATTGGCGTGCCTGAGAACGGAACGGGAAAGGTGATCGTCAATGGCTCATCAATCAAATCGGCACGACCTGCCTGAATCCTCACCGGCCCCGGTACGTAATTCGTCGAGCCCGGCGAATACCAATTGGTCGCGTTTCCCCCTTGCCGCCGATAGAACTGCGGCACGCGGTTGCCGACTTTCGTGTCGTCCACCGCATCATTGGCGATATTCCCAGTCGCGATGCCCCCGGCCTTGACCCGCAGCGAGCCGTTGTATTCTTCCAGCGTCACACCGTCCACAGGCGCGGCGGCAAACAACTTCTCACCCGTCACCGTACAGTTGCCCGCCGTGTCTACCAGAACCTGCGCTACCGTGATGTCGTAGATCGTGCCGCTGTTCTGCGTGATGGCCGGTGCCGTGGGGCTGGCCGCGTCCACGCCCGCGATGCGATGTACCGAGACGTTGAACCCGGCCCAGTCCGCCCGCAGCACGATGCGGTCGATGCGCGTGTTGCCGCTGCCCACGGCGCCCGGGATGTTGACGTTTTGCGAGGCGTCGTTGTGGTAGACAATACCGTCCACCATCGCGCCGCCCGTGGCCACGCTCACCGTGTTGGCCCCGGCCACGTCAACCTCCAGCTCATTCAGGAAGCCCGGCGCCACGCCCTCAAAGTTGCTACACGCCGCGACAATCTTGTGCAGGATGGCGAGCTGCGTCTGCGTGTAGCTCGCCTGCTGGTCGCCCTCTGGTGTTGCCGCGTCTGTTGTCCACGGTAATGAAAATTCTGCCATGGTTAAATCCCCAAGTAACGCTCGAAAAAGTTAATGTCCACCCGCGTCGCCTCGGTCGCGTCCAGCCCGGTCACGCGAATCGAGTTATCGCCCGGCGCGAGATGCCACGTCGCCAGGTCGCTGTCCTCGGTCAGGTCCGCT
>JAQULY010000644.1 GCA_028718445.1 Kiritimatiellia bacterium | reverse complement strand
AATGGACCCAGAAAGATCCGCGCCCGCTCAAGCAGGGGGAAACGGTCGAACTCAGTCTGGCCCTTAACTTGCGGCCACATTCGCAACCCTGGCGAGTGAAGCCCGAAACCGTGACGCGCGTGGTTCCCCAGCGAACCTTCGATTTCCTGAGCCCCGCCCCACACCCCTCCGGTATTGACGTGGAGCCCGTAGACGTCTGCGCGCCCGTGTTCGGCATCGACCAGCCGGTCCGCCTCCGTGCCCGCATGAAGCTCACGGACGTGCCCGTCCCTCCTAACACCCACTATATCGTCACGGACGCCTTCACCGGCCAGGAAGTCGGCAACTGGGAAACCCAGACCGTACGCCAGGCGGGCGCCATCTGGTCCCTGTGCGAATGGCGGGCGCCCAAGCCGGGCGTCTACGATATCGGCATCCGGGGACACGACGGAAAAGCGCCGTTCGAGCGCCAGTACCAGGTGGCGGTGGTCGGCCCCATCGACCAACCGTCCATGCAACGAGGCGACAAGCTTCCCCTCCGCCTGGTGGACACGATTCGCTGCGGCAGCACCAACGACCCGCACCCCTTCTGGTCCAGCGCTGCGGACTCGCGGATCGTGGAGTCGCCGCTGGGCGATTACCGCGAAACCGGCGCCAAGAGCGGCAGTTGGATGCAGTACAAGATCGACGTGAAGCCCCACCGCACCTATATCGTCGAGACCGACTATCCGGATGACGCCGACCGCGCCACCTCTGTCTCGATCGCCGAGCCCAACGATCCCGAATCGGCCAAGCCCTGGGGCTGGCTGCGCTCACCGTCCGGCTGCGCGAGTGGCACGGCCTTCCCCATCATGAACAAAAAGGAGACCTTCCGGTTCGTCTATTTCAGCGGCGACACGACCTGGGCCACGGTCAACATCATGAACCCCATGCCGGTCTGGAAGGCAGGCGCGGTGACGGAAATCCGTCTGTACGAACTGGAAGGCGACTTGCCGAAACTTGACCTTCCGGCTGACAACGGCCGCACCCTCGCGCTCTATACCGAGAGCGGAAACGTGGCGTTCAGCACGCTTTACACCGGCCGGCAGTTTAGAAAGAACGAGGAGTCCTGGGGCGTCTTCCCGGACACCATCTTTTATCGGGAATGGTATGGCGTGGCCGTCAACCTCGTAAAGTACCTGCGCTTCACCGGCCAGGACGGCTATGTTTGCGGACTCTACCGTTATGATTCGCCCTACTACCCCTCTCGCCAGTACTCGCACCCCGTTGCGCCATCCGTCGTGGCGGACTTCACCGCTCTACTCGCCAAGATGTTCGAACACAACGACTTGAAGCTCTATCCATCCGTCATGACCACACGCACCTGGCCGGGTACGACCCGCCACGGAAATCGCACCCAGTATGAAGTGGTGACCGAAGGCGAGCATACGGCCGTTGCCGTGTCGCCGGACGGACAACAGGATTTGCGGACTTTCCTGGCAGGCATCCCGGCGCTGAATCCGGCGTCGCCGGAGTTGCGCGACGAACTCGCCAACATGGCCGAGGAGATCGCGACAAGGTACGCCCCGTTCAAGTCCGTCAAAGGCATCTTCTGGATCGCCGGCGGCGCCTGGCAACCGTTCTACACGGTGCAGGGCGGCAACGCGACCGAGGAGAGCGCCACCCGCTATTCCTATGACGACGACACGATGGCGCGGTTCTTCAAGAAGCTGGGCAAACCGCTGCCGGGCGACCCGAAGGATCCGAAGCGTTTCAGAACACGGTACGATTGGATCAAGGCCAACGCCTGGTCACAATGGATCGCTTTCCGGTGCGAACTGCTGGACGAATGCCACGCGGTCATCGCCGGCCGCATCCGCAAGGTGAATAGGGACTTGGTTTACTACCCGTGCGAAATCAACAACGTGATCCAGATGCGGTACCGGTTCGGGGGCGCCCCGTATGACCTGCTGAAACTGCATGCGATGGACCCGGCCCCCCACGCCGGGAAGGAAGGCACCGTTTATGTTCACCACCGGTGGGACTTGGCGCTCTTGAAGGACAACATGAGTCAACCCGGCATCACGCCGGAGCAGATGAAGCAGAAAGGCTTCCCGCTGCAGCGGGACACGCTGCTCGACCCTGAACTGAACGCCGCCTATGAGAAGGCCGCGCCGTATGTCGGCGTATTCCTGCAGCGGCAGTTCCAGGAGTACGGCTACGAGCAGCCGACCAACGTGCCGCCGGGTTTCTACCGCCCCTCGCCCGCGAGCGAGGGACTCCGCTGGCCCATTCATGCCAACATCGAATACGCCCAGCCAGCCGGCTGGCGCTGGCTGGCGGACTACGCCCTCATGTTCGCGCGCACGACGCCGGAATTCGTGA
This sequence comes from Kiritimatiellia bacterium, assembly GCA_028718445.1. Taxonomy (GTDB): domain Bacteria; phylum Verrucomicrobiota; class Kiritimatiellia; order RFP12; family JAAYLN01; genus JAQULY01. Next base: position 689 of record JAQULY010000644.1, on the reverse strand, counting down.
CCTGGATGTGGAGCGATGGCCGAATTCCGATGGGACACGAGGAACAGATCCAGTACCTGGCCGCGTTCATTCGTTCGCTGCCGGCAGGCCGCTTCGAGGCCCTTGGCGAGACGCCGTCCGGCGTCTTTGCCCGGGCTCAACCAGCCTCACGGAGCAAGCCGCGCGCACTGTACCTAGTCAACACCAGCATGGAACCGCAAACCGTCCTCTTGCGGGCGAATGACAAAGCAACGCTCGCCGACCGGGTCACCGGCGAGAGGATGGCAGGCACCGGTGGCGCATGGACCATCCCGCTGGACCGCGCGGCGCTGCGCTCCTTCACGCTCGAACCGGGCGGCGGCGACATCCGGCTGGAATCCGGGAACCGATAGACCGGTCGACAGGCTCTGCCATCGAGTCCCGGCGAGGAGACCGGAATCGCAGTGACGCTCACCCTCTTCTAACTTGGGCCACGGTTTCGCCGGGAACGAGCGTGCAGGGAATGACGACGGACTCCGGTTGCCTGGCCGGATCGGCCAGCCATTCGATGAGCATCTCCGCCGCGCGCGACCCGAACTGGGTAGGATGCTGGTCCACCGTGGCGAACCGCAAATAGGAATACAATTCCTGTACGTATCCATAGCCGGCCACAGAAATGTCCGCCGGCACGCGGACCTTCTGACGGATCAGGTAGCGAAGCACAGTGGCCG
>JAQULY010000643.1 GCA_028718445.1 Kiritimatiellia bacterium | reverse complement strand
GCAGGGTGTATGTTGCTTCGGACGACGGGTATCTGCACTGTCTTAACGCGGCAGACGGAAGCCTTTTGTGGAAGAAACAAGGCGGGCCGTCGTCCCGCAAGATGCTGGGATTCGACCGTCTGATATCAACATGGCCATGCATGACGAGCCCGATCATTCGTTCCGGCCTCGTATATTTTACGTCGGGCATCATTCATTCGGAGGGTGTGTTTATCTACGCATTGAACGCCGCGACTGGCGACGTGGTATGGATGAACGATACAAGCCTTAACAATATGGACACAACAGCGATGCCAGACGCAGTTTTGCCGCTTGGGTCAGGAGGCACGACCGATTATGCGGCGATTGGCCCTTCGTTCCAGGGATACCCCGTGATCACGTGGAAGACCGGGTTGGAGCTGGTGATTCCGGGCGGCGATGACTTCCCATCCTCATACTATCTTGGCACTGGGGCGTGGAAAGCCGCTATACCCGTTGCGTCCAAGACGGACTTGAGCCATTCATGGTTCGGGGTGGATGCAAATGGTGGCCGGGTCAGCTTGGATGCGCGTCCGGTGAGTATTACGGTTGGTGTACGGACGTATGCTCAGACCGATGCAACGGCGCTTGGCGCCGTTGGAACGGTTTACACTCTGATCGCGGCGGACAGTAAACTGTTCGCCATTACAGGGCAGGGGGGCGTCTATTGTTTCGGCGGGACGCCGGTGGGCAGTCCCCCGGTCCACTCGCTGTCCGTGATCACGCTTCCCAACACTAACGATTCGTGGACAACGGCGGCCGGCACGATGCTCAGCCAGAGCGGCATTGGCTCGTCCGGCACCGGCGTGGGCCTCGTATGGGGCACGGGGAGCGGAAGGCTCGTGGAGGAACTCCTTAAGCAGTCGGCTTTGATCATTGACGCATTTGATCCGAATCAATCCAAGTGCGAGGCGCTTCGCAGGAAGCTTGACGATGCGGTACTTTATGGCGCTCCCGGTCCGTCGGGTGTGCATGTGGGAAGTCCTGTTGATCTCGTATTCCCGCCGACCCTGGCGCGGCTTATAGCAGTGGAAGATCTCGCCTCGTCCGGATTTTCATCAGGGGTTGATTTTGCGAAGAAGCTTTATCGCGCGCTCCGGCCCAACGGGGGCGAAGGGTGGCTCCCTACCACGCAGGCCGAGCATGATCAATTCGTAACATGGGTCAGCCAGGCCGGCTTGCAGGAGGTTACCGTAACCCGTAGCGGCAGTTGGACGGTGATGAATCGGACGGGTCTGCCGGGCGGGCTTGCCGCAGTCATGAAGCCGCCGTTCGGAACGCTGTGGTTCGGACGTCCCGGTACTACCCTGCATGACAAGTATTCAGGCGGCGCGCAGAAATGCATCACGCTTGCCGGGGGCATGAATGCCAACGACGGTACGGCGCCGATGGGAGAGAATCCCGGCTCCACGCTTGTGAATCCTCTCACGGGTCTTACGGATATTCGAAATATCTTTCGGGGCTACGGGTGCGCCGGGGACAGGGATCACGGCAACATGTGGGTGGCGCGCAGTAATCTCTCAGGCGTCTATGATAAATGGCGCGACAGCGGGACCATTCACCTGTTCAATGCGCGGCCTACTTGTAGCGGCACGATCTGGCAATACAACGATGGGACAGTGCATACTTATGCGCCCGGTTGTGGCTGTAATTTCGCGTTCCGGGCGAGTGCGTCGTTCGTGCCCATGACGGACGAAGACGTGGCCGAGCAATGGGCGTGGTGGGGAACTGAGAGCGCGTGGGCCATGGAAGGGATAGAGGATGCTCCGGTGCGACGCGTGGGAATAAACTTTGGAGCGATTTCCTGCCGGCGAGAGGAAGATGGCGCTCTCTGGATAGCGTATCCGCGGTGGGCTGAGGACGGACCGAAGATGGAGGTGGAGTTCACGCCTGCCAATCCGACTCGGTATTACCATCACGCTTCCCGGATTACGGGCGGGGATGGGCCGCGGTGGGTCGCTGGGTCGGGAGTGATTGGGACCGAGTCCATCAGGATAGGACTCACGAAGAAGGCGGTGGCGGAGCAAGCGCCAGGCACACTTGTGGTGGACGGCGTGTTAAACGAGGCGTGCTGGAACGGTACATCCGAGATCTACATGTCGCATGACGAAAACTTTGGAGAGCACGAGTCTGCGGCGGCATATCTGCGCTACGACGCGAGCAATCTTTACGTGGGACTTCGCAAAAACGGGAACTACGTCGGCAGTTCCGAGGCGTTCACTGTGTATCTGAGCGGCCGGAATGCCCTGAATCAATACGGCGTCATCGGAAAGTATCTGCGTTACGAGCTCAAGGCGGACGGGGCCAGGATTGACGCGCTGGCGACCAGTAGCGACCAAAACCTGCCAATCGAGGATCATGCGTGGAATGGCGTATGGACAGGTGCGGTGAGCGTGGACGCCACCTGGTTTACGGCAGAGATGGCTATACCGTGGAGCGAGATCGAGGCCCAGGGAATTGACCGGGACCGGCTCCTCGTGAATATATGGGGACCAGGATTGACTCGCGTGGAATCTCTGTACAGGGTGGGCGGAATTATATTCGCAGGCAGTTCGCGTGTGCCGTCATCGGACAGGTCATGCGAGCATTTTGTTCCGCTGTATCTTGACAGTGCGCGCGGCTCCATCGCGGTGGCGCGTCCGTATAAGGTGCGGTTGCATTTCGCGGAACTTTACGAAACAGCCGTTGGCGGTCGTGTTTTTGACGTCAAACTCCAAGGCCAGACTGTGCTCTCCAATTTTGACATACTGGCCGCGGCGGGCGGCAGGAACCGGAGTGTGGTGCGCGAGTTCAGTGTCAACATTCTCGACAAGATTGATATTGGGTTCGTGGCGAAAGTCGGCGAACCGATCATAAGCGGCGTGGAATTCGTGAATGAGACGGCCACTGGGAGCAATATCGCGCCGGTGGCTGATGCGGAAGTTTATCCGGCAAGCGGCGCGGCGCCTCTTGTGGTAGCGTTCAGCGCCATGGATTCCTATGATCTGAACGACGCGGCGCTAACCTATGCATGGGATTTC
>JAQULY010000642.1 GCA_028718445.1 Kiritimatiellia bacterium | reverse complement strand
CTGTCCGCGTACACTTGCGGATCGAATTCGGACATAAACCGGTCATCGCTGTCGGCGATATGCATATCGATCAGATTGCGTCGAAAACTCTTCTTGTACCACATCCTGGCGGTTCTCCAAAGTTGCGACTATGGTACGAAAACGTTCAAGCGCTGGCGATGAACGGGAACACCGTCGTTGTGTACGGGCGCACGCGGCGAACGGTTACACGCCGTTTCGAAGAATCTTGCGGTCGGCCGGTGCCTTTCCTATGATTATGTAATCGCTGCAACGCGCGCCCGAATGGTGACGGCACGCCTACGGGTGGCCTTGACTTGGGACTCTCTTATGGGCGTTTTCTACGATCCTAACATCCGGTTGCTGTCGGTCCGCTGGATCCGGTTGAGCGCGTGGTGTTACGACGATCTGCGCGCCAGTTTCTGGCGCCTGTACTGGGACGCTGATCCCGGCGCGTTCATTCGATACGGAAGGCAACGCGTCGATCTGGAGCCCGGGAGGATCGTGTTGATTCCGCCAGGCATGGTAATCGTGCAACGGCTTGCGGCGCCCATGGCGAGGCACTTCTCCGTGCATTTCCTGGTGGACGCTCCCTTCGACCGGATGGCGCCACGGTTGTATACCTTCCCAGCCGAGGAGGTTTTTTTTCGCCCCATCCTGGCGTTTCCACTCGACCGCCTTGACGCCCTGCGTGACGATGTCACGATGAGCTTGGCGATTCGCGGCATGATTCTCTGCCTGCTGGCCTGCATTCCCATGCATGACATCGTGCAGCGGAAATTGCCGGTGCGCCTGATGGAGAGCATGCGCCATGTCGAGGCAAACCTCAGGAGCGGGATCTCAAACCGCGAGATTGCGGAACGCATGGGCGTGAGCGTTAACGTCATGATGCGGGAATACCGCGAAGAACTCAGTCTCTCGCCCCAGGAGTTCCTCCGGCAGAAACGAATCGAACGGGCCTGCCTGCTGCTTCACGATCCGGCTCGCTCGATCAAGCAGATCGCGGACGAAACCGGGTTCTGCGACCGCTATCACTTCTCTCGTGTCTTCAAGGCCATCCAGGGCCTGAGTCCGCTGCAGTACCGTCAGCGGCACGGCTTATAGCCCGGCTATGGCCACGCCGCGAATTCGTCAGCCAGGCGCGCGCGCGCGGGACATCGAGCGTTTCACGATAGCGCAGGTCCTGATACGTCTCGGCCAGCGCGCGCAAGCGGGTCGCGCGCTCGGGCGGCAGTTGCGGAGTCACTCGCCGCGCCCAGGCGGTCCAGGGCTCGTCCGCGGCGCGGCGCAGGTGGGCCGGCGTCAGACGGCGTTCGCTGCGCCGCATGGCCCGCGTCAGCGCGGCCCGCAGCCGGGCGGCTTCGTCCTGAACGCGCCGGTGCCGTCGCCGCCGCCACCACCAGTATGCCGCCGCGCAGGCGCAACAGCCGATACCCAGCGGCGAAGTCAGGAAGTGGCGCAGGAAACCGAAGAGCCATACGCCCGCCAGGGCCACGTACAACAGCGGGTTCCGTTGACGCAACGTCTCGAGCAACGAACGCCACAACGCGGTCAATGTCTCGAATGCTAGCCGCAAGCGACCGGGAGGCGGGTGCGCGCTCGGCAAGCCGTTGGCCGGTGTGGCCTCCACCAGTACCCAACTTGCCCGCTGTTCGTCCCAAGCTTCGCACCAGGCGTGACCGTCGCGCGCGCGCACCGTCCATTGCCCGGTCCAGGGGTGGCGCTCGGTGCAGAGGTAGCCGCTGACCATGCGGGCGGGAATGCCGCGCTGGCGCAGCATCAGTGTGGCGGCGCTGGCGAAGAGCGTACAGTGGCCGGTGCGCGCGGTCATGAAGCGGTCCAAGGGCGCCACGCGGCCATAGTTGACGCCGAGCTCATAGGTGAAGCGCTCCTGAAAATCACGTACCACGGCCTGCATGGCCGCGACCGGCGAGTCGGCCTCGGCGAGTCCGGCGCAAGCGGCAACCCAGTTGGTGACCGATGGCGCCAACAAAGCAGGCAAGGACAGGTACTCGCCGGGAAGGGGCGGACGCGGCCAGTTGAAGGCGCGATTGTTGCCGGTGGGCGCGACACCCACCTCGAAGCGGGATGGCGGCGGCTGGTCCTCCAGAATGACAATGCCGTCGCTGTCCATCTTGGGCGCCTCTTCGCCGGCATAGGCGACGATGGCGGCATGTCCGGGCAGGCAGAAGCCGGCCAGCCTGGCGGGCGACAACGCGTGCACGGTCCACCAACTGCTGGTGACGGCATCCTGGTCGGCTGCCACCTGGTAAGCGCGCTGTCCCTGGCCGCCGTGGCGGTCGGGCAGTTCATTCAGAACCTGCATCGTGGAACCGTCGCGCCGCACCCAGGAGTTGCGTTGACACTGCAGATATACGGACTCCCTGAGATAGCCGGGCATGGAGGGCGCCTCGATGGCCAGCATCGGACGGAAGTGTCCGGCCCAGGCGGCCGGCGGCGAGGCCAACGCGAGGTTCTCGAAGGAGAAGCGCGCCTCCGCGTCGCGCCGATTTCCGGCCATCCAACCGAAAATTCTGTCCAGCGCGATACGCGTTGTTGCCGCGATCGGTGGCGTGAGGACGTAAGCAGCGGTCAGCGCCAGAAGGATGGAGAACGTCCGCCTGGCATACTCGCCCGGCCCGGCCGCCGGGATTCCCGCCGGACGCGGTTGAGTCAGACGTTGCGACTGCGTCGCGAGGCCGAACAACGCCAGCGTCCCCCAGATCGTCAGGCCGATGTCGCCGGAGTTCGATGAAGGGCCAAGGCGGCGTATCATCGTCAGCGTCAGCATCGGCAGACAGCCGACGATCGCCAGCGTCGGTTGCAGACGCGAAGGCCGGAACCATAGCGCCGTCAGCGCTACCGCCAAGGTCACCGTGCACAAACGGTCGTACTGGTACATGGGAGCCAGGGCGCGCGGTCTGTCCGGCGGCATGATCCGTCCAAGGTTGGCCGCCAGCGCAATTACCGCAAGCAACAGCGCCGACCAGATCGCGGCGCGCATGGTGGCGGGCAGGGAACGCGGCGATAGCACCGCCAGTGTCACGCAGACTG
>JAQULY010000641.1 GCA_028718445.1 Kiritimatiellia bacterium | reverse complement strand
GTATGTGGCCGGCTAGGTATCCGCCGAAGACCGGGCCCAGCGCGTGGCCCGCCGCGCGGACCGACTGCATCAATCCCAGCGCCGTGCCGATGCTGCGCGCGGGAACAAGCGAGCGCACGAGCGCCGCGGCGCTGGGCTGAATCGCGGCCATGCAGAAGCCCAGCAGCACCCGCAGGACGAACAGGTGCGCCACCGCGGTTGCGGCCGCATGGAGGCAGAGCAGCACGGAGCTCAGGAACGTCGCAAGCGCGAGCATGTTCCTGTATCCCCACCGGTCGCTCAGCCGGCCCAGAAGGCCCGTGCAGGCGACGGCCGCTCCGGCGGTTGCGCCCATGACGAGGCCGGTCAAGGTGGATGCTCCCTCGCTGCCGCCGTGCATTTCGGCGATGAAGAGCGGAAAGAGCGGCTTGGCGGAATTCGTCGCAAGCGCCATCTGGAACAGCGCGAGCGCGACGACGCTGAACCCGCCGATCGCGAACAGCGCCCGGAAGGAAAGCGGGCGTTTTTCGCGTCCTTTGCGCGGACCGGGCGCCGGCTGCTCGGTGAAGAACCCGATCAGCAGCGCCGCCCCCAGCGCCAGGGCCGCGGCGGTCCAGAAGACCGCTCTGAAACCGAGCGAATCGGCCACTATGCCGCCGACGAGCGGCCCGACGATCATCCCCGCGTGCGACATCGAGTAGAGCAGTCCGATTGCGGCGCCGGTCGATTCGGGCGGCGCGACGCCGGCCACAAGCACGGTGTTGGCCGCAAGCGTTCCCGTCAATGCGCCCTGGACCACGCGCAGCAGCAACAAGTGCTCCGGCCGGCGGGCGAAGGGCATCAGCACATGATCGCGGTCAACGCGAGCATCGACCGCAACACCATCGCCTTTCCGCCGACGCGGTCGCTGACCGAGCCCCATACGGGCGCCAGGAGCGCCATCGAAGCGTGGGCGGCGGCGCCGATCAGCCCCGCCCACCTGCGCACCGCAAGCGGGTCGTCCACGCCCAGTTCGGTCAGGTAAAACGGCAGGAACGGAAAGACCACGCCCGCGCCTATCATGCAGAAGAACTGCGCCGCGGCCGATGCGTAGAGCGTGCGTTTCCAGTGGTGGGCGAGCGGGTTGTCCGTCATGGCATTTCATCTTACGCCATGACCCCGCCGGGCGCAACGGCTGGCTTTCTCTGAGCCATTTGCGTTGTAGTCATTTTCCATACCAGTGGACATAGAAACACGGGCGGATTGGTCGTGCGACAGGCGGCTGCCGGAGCCCGGGGGCTGAAAAGGGCGGTTTCTCACCCATTTCGTGACTCAATGGACGTAGCCTGTCTGTCGCATCCGCAATCGATGTGTCTTATGCTGTTCTTTACGCGGCCTGGACAAGGCTGCGCAGTTTCTCTCTCTGTTTCTCCTTTGTTCGGCCCAACGCCATCGCCAGCATGACGATCAGCGCCAGGTCGACGCGAAGCCGCATCTTGGCCATGCCCCGGATGAAATGGTTCTCAAACCCGAAACTCACGTCGAGACGGCTGTTGACGCGCTCGGCGGCGCTGCGCTTCTTGTACGCGCGTTCCCACCGGTACGTCGAGCGCGCCAGCGGCAGAAAGACGCGCCGGTTCTCCCGAAGCGGTATCCGCACGCAGCTCGGACAGCGTCCCTTGTCCTGGCACGCCGTGCCGTACTGGCGCGCCGGACACCGGTACTTCAGGGCCTCGCGCGCCTCCTCGAAACCTCCGAACGCCATCCGCCTCGGCGCGCCCTGGCGCGGCCAGCAAAAGACCTCCCCCTCCTGGTTGTACACGACATGGCGCAGGTGCGAGACTCTGCGCGTAGGCTCGTCCTTCGGCCAGTCGTCGCGGATCGGGATCACCGGACGTATCTCGTGCTTGTCCCACAGGCGCTTCAACAGTTTCGTGTCGTCGTAGCCTTTGTCGGCGGTCAGCATCTCGCAGGTCTCAAGAAGTTTCCCATGGCGCTTGGCGAGCTTTTTGATCATCTGGTGGGCTTCGGGCTGCTCGGCGCATGATGCCTTGGTGACTTCGCGCGCGACAGGCAGATCGTACGTCGCGTCGACTACCAGGTGCAGCTTGTATCCAAACCAGTACGTCACGCGCTCGTAGAGCGTGCCGTCCTTGCCGATGGTTTTCTTGCGCTTCGCGCCGAAGTCGGCCTCCGTGTCGCGCCGACCGTCCGGCGGCTTCGCCTTCGCGTCCTTCGCGGGCGGCCCGGCGTGAGTCCGGATCGCCTTGCCGTCGACGGCGAGCACCTTCCCGAAACCGGGCAGCGCCTCGCCGACGGCCCCGACGAGCGCATCAAACATCACCTCGATGCTCTCCCTGTGCGCGAGGAGCCGCTTCAGGAACCGCGTGTAGACCCATGAAGGCGGCACGGCCGATTCGCCTCGCAGGACGTTGAATCCGCAGACCTGCCGCAGTTGCCCGTTGCGCAGCAATTCGCGCCGCAGCGACTCGATCGATCCATGCTGGTAGACGACCCCGGCGAGAATCGAATTCCACACGGCCCGGACCGGATAATCGTTGCGCCCCTTGCCGCGCTCCCACTCCAGCGCCGCCATCAGCGCTTCATCCGGAAGATGACGAATGACGAGCAAGAGCCGTTCGAGGTCTCCGAGCGACTCGATTTCTTCCCAGCAGAAGATCTGCTTTTGTGGTATAGTAGCCATCGGCGGCCTCCGCATGGATGTTGGTGCTTCTGTCAGCTTCACTATACCATCCGTGTCAAGGCCGCCACTTTTCTTGGGGTCGATTTACGCCGTCCGGGCCGCGCGGCGCGCGCCCACCCTTTGTTTTCAACCTCGCGCCGGGGGAAAGTTTTTCCGGCACTGCCTGCATCGCCGCTTCACGCCGTCACTTCCGATCAGCGCAGATGGCTCGTAAAGTTTCGCTTAGTAGGAGGGGGGCCTATGAAGTGAACGGTGTTGCGTTGTCTGGACCCGCCGGCGCTGCACCCGTTGACGATCCTCCGCGGGCCTGCCTTGCAACCGTCTGTTAACCAACCGTTTACGAACCGAGTACGGAGGTGTCTCATGCTTTCTATAGCCGCACTTGCCGTCGCATG
>JAQULY010000640.1 GCA_028718445.1 Kiritimatiellia bacterium | reverse complement strand
AGCAGTTCACGGCAGAGGCGCACCACGGCGCCGGAGGAACGCGCGCCGGCAACCGCCGCGGCCAACTCCCGGGCCCGTGTCAGCGGCGTCCTGCGGATAGCATCCTTGACCACCGGAATGGACGACGGCGCCATGCTCAGTTCGTCCACTCCCATGCCCAGGAAGATCAGCGCAAACAGCGGATCGGCGGCCATCTCGCCGCATACCGCTACGGGAATGCCGCGGCGGCGGGCGGCTTCCACCGTGAGGGCGATCAGGCGCAGCACGGAGGGGTGCGTGGGTTGGTAGAGATGCACGACGCTCTCGTTGATGCGATCGGCCGCCATGGTGTACTGCGTCAGATCGTTGGTGCCGATCGAGAAGAAATCGGAGTGCTGCGCCAGCAGGTCGGCGGTGAGCGCGGCGGAAGGGATTTCGATCATGACGCCGACCTTGATGCGCAGATCGCCGGCCAAGCCTTCGGCGGCCACTTCCCGCTTGCAGGCCGTCAGAATCTCGTTGGCCAGGCGCAATTCGGCCACGTCGCTGATCATCGGATAGAGCAACCGCACATCGCCTTCGGCGCTGGCGCGCAGCACGGCGCGCAACTGCGCCTTGAAGATATCGGGGTAGCGCAGCAGGTAGCGGATCGAACGCAGCCCCAGGAAAGGATTGCTCTCGCGGTCAATCCCGATGTGCCCCATGAACTTGTCGCCGCCCAGATCGAAGACGCGGATCGTCAGCGGTTTGCCGTTCAAGCCGCGCGCCGCGGCGCGGTAGGCTTCGGTCTGCTCGGTCTCGCCAACCGCCCGTCCGCCGGCCAGCCAGAGGTACTCGGTGCGGAACAGGCCGACGCCCTCGGCCCCGTAGGTGGCCACGGCGTCCAGTTCGTCTATCTTCTCGATGTTGGCCAGCAGCGCCAGCCGCCGCCCGTCGGGTGTCACCGCCGGCTCATCGCGCAGGCTTTCGAGCGCGCGCAGCACGTCGTGCCGGGCGGCGGCGACGCCGTTCAGGCGCTTCAGGTCCTGTGGCGTGGGGTTGACGATCACGACGCCCTGGCGTCCGTCTATGGCCAGTTGGTCGCCGCTGTGCACCTGTGAAGAGAGGTCGCCCAGGCCGAAAACCGCGGGAATTTCGAGGGCGCGCGCGATCAGCGCGGCGTGCGAGGTGAAGCTGCCGCGGTCGAGGGCGAAGCCCAGCACGCGGTCGCGCGGCAGGGCGATGGTCTCAGAGGGGGTCAGGTTTTCCGCCACGACGATGCAGGGCTTGTCCCAGTGCGCCGGCAATTCTTCCGCCACCCCCATGAGGTTGCGCACCAGCCGGCGTCCCACGTCAATCAGGTCGTCGGCCCGCTCGGCCAGGTAGGCGTCGCCCGCCTGCCCGAGCGAGCGGATGAATTCGCCGGTGGCTTCGTGAACGGCCCACTCGGCATTGTGCCGGCGTTCCTCGATACCGCGGCGCACGCGGGCGGCGAAGAGCTCGTCGTCGAGCACCATCAAGTGCGCGTCGAGAATGGCGGCCTCGCCGTTGACAGCGCGCGTGCCAAGGCGTTCGCGCAGGCGCATGAGCTGATGGCGCGTGTCGTCCCGCGCCCTTTCGAAACGCCTCCATTCATCTTCCATGATCTCGGCCGCGATCGTGCGTTTGGGCACGTCCAGCAACCGCGAGCGCACCAGGACCGCGGGCGCGACGGCCACGCCCGGCGAACCGCCAATGCCCTTGAGCACCCGCGGCCTGGGAGGCGCGGAACCGCCATTGGATGGAGTCTCACTGTTCATCGGGAATATCGAACTTCCGCGCCACCAGCGCCTGCAGTTCGTCCATCACCAGCACGGCCTCGGGACCGCTGGCGGTAACGCGCAGCGCCGAGCCGCAGGTGGCCTCCAAGGTCATCAGGGCCATGATGCTCTTGCCCGAAACCACGTTTCCGTCCTTTTCGACAAGCACGTCGGCCTGGAAACGCGACGCCACCTTGGCAAACAGTCCGGCCGGACGCACGTGCATGCCGTACTTGTTCAGCAGCACCAACTCGCGACTGATACTGGAATCGTCCTTCTTGCTCACGCTTTATTCTCCACCCCCGCGGCGTGGTGCCGCTTGATGCGCTCGTCCAGATCCTTAAAGGCGATCTGTCCCGAAAGGCGCAACTTGTATTCCTGCGCCACGGTTTCCACAATGTTCACAAGGTCGCGGCCCGGCGCCACCGGCAGCACCACCTGCGGCACGTTCACGCCCAGGAACTCGCGTTTCAGTTCGGTCTCGCCGGCCCGGTCCAGGTCGGCATCCACGTCGGCCTGCCGCATCAGTGTCACCACCAGGTCGAGTTGCTTCTCGCCGCGCACGGCGGAGACGCCGAAGATGGCGGGCACGTAGATGATGCCCAGCCCGCGGATCTCCATGTAAAACCGCGTCACTTCGATGGCCGCGCCGATCAACTTTCCGCCGCTGTCGCGCCGCAGTTGCGTCAGATCGTCCGCCACCAGCGCATGGCCGCGCTTGATCAGCCCCAGCGCCGTCTCGCTCTTGCCGATGCCCGGCTGTCCTTCGATCATGACGCCGACTCCGGCCACCTCGAGCATGGTGCCGTAGACCTTGCAGCGCGGCGCGCTCAGGTCCTCCATGATGATGGTGGCCGCGTTCATGAAATGGCCGGTCACCATGCCGGTGCGCATCACCGGCACGCAGAACTTCTCGGCCAGCGCGGCAACGTCCGCAAAGGGCTTCTTGTTGCGCGAGAAGACGATGCACGGCACGCGCGTGGCGAACAGATCGGCCACCCGTTCGGCGCGCACGCCGGCCTGCAGCGACATCAGGTAAGCATACTCGGCAAAGCCGATCAACTGGATGCGATGGTGCGCAAAGAAACGGTAGAATCCGGCCAGCGCCAGGCCGGGACGATTGATCGCGGGCTCGCGGATGGTACGCGCCATGCCGCGCTGACCCGCCACCAGTTCGAGTTGCAGACGCTCCGCGCCCGGCTCGAAGAAGTTGCGCACGGACACTTTGCAGACTGGATGATTGCCGTTCATTCGCCTCGCCCGGCCGTTGGCCGGAGACTGTGCCGGCGGGCGCCGGCCT
>JAQULY010000639.1 GCA_028718445.1 Kiritimatiellia bacterium | reverse complement strand
ATTCGGGTCATGGGTTTACTCCTGCGTGTCTGAGGGTTTGTTCGCCGATCCACTGCGCACATGCTGGGACGACGGCATTGCCGAGGCATCGGAGTTTGTTGATGCGATCAGGGATTCGAGAGGCAATCCGAGGTATAGGCATACTTCCCCAACCGTCTCCAAGTCGGAGAGGTGCAACCAATTCAGGGGGTAGCCCATCAACCAAGTTACCCACGTCGGATTCAGCTGCCCACCAATCGGCGTTCCGTCGCCCCGGTCCGCGTTGGCAAGCGCATCCATCGGCGCATGAATCCCGCGTTGACTCTGGCCCTTCCAGTCCCGCGATTTCGGCGTGGGGAAGCGCGCTACCGCGACTGCCAGTGGAGTTCCGTCCCTCACCGCGTTCTTGCCGCGAGTGACACCCGCGAGGGATTTCTTGTCGCGTTCGCACGGCGTCGGCCAGATAGGCGACGATGAACACGCGCTTTCGCAGGTGGGGTGCGCCGCATTGGAGAGCCGATACAACCGTCCATTCCGCATCATACCCGAGTTCGGCCAGCGAGCCGAGTACGGCTCCAATCCAGTCGGGTCGAGCAAGGAGACCTGGCACGTTCTCCAGGAGCGCGTAGCGCGGTCGTAGCTCGCCAATGATGCGCCGCATTTCCCACCAAAGACCAGACCGCTCACCGTGGATGCCTGCCTGCTTGCCGGCGCAGGACAGGTCTTGGCAGGGGAATCCGCCGCAGATGAGGTCAACGGGAGCGAGGTTGTGCGCGCCGCACTCTCGGATGTCCCCGTATCGTTGCACGTCGGGCCAGTGCTTTGCGAGCACGCGGCTGGCGTAGTCGTCGATCTCGACCTGCCAGACGGTGCGGAATCCCCCGGTCCATTCAAGGCCGAGGTCGATTCCGCCGATGCCGGCGAACAGGCTTCCGACGGTGAGTCGTCTGTCGGTTGGCGTGTCAATGGGTCCGTCCTCTGCGGGTCATGGGTTCACTCCGAAAACCATTTTGGTGATGCGCTTGACTTGTGCGCGTTTCTGCGGCAGACGAGCCGGAAGGAATGCCGCCGTGAAATCGCCACCGCACCAGGGACACTGGTTTAGGAGAACGCCCTTGTGACTCTTGGTGCGCCTGTATTTGACGGCGGTGCGAATCGTCTTGCTTGCTCGATCTGCGAAATGGACGACCTGAAAACCATATCCATCGCGCTTGGCGCGCATACGACGCATGGCATCGCAGAAGGTTCCGTTGATCGAGCAGATGGTCTGTTCGTTGCGGGTCATGTCAGACTCCCTTCCTCAGTTCGTCGAGCACGGCGCGGAGCGCGTCGGTCAGGTTGGGGGAACTGTGCACATATGCACGTTCGGGATTTGCCGCAGATTTGCCGCAGATACGTGCCAGAGCCATTCGCGTGCAACGAATACGATGCTGAGCGATTGTCCGGCATCCTTCAGCTCGTCAAGCATACCGGCGATGCTGTTGTCCTTGGGCATGGGTGCTGTCGCCTCTTGATCGAGTACGGCGTCGGCCAGGGCGATGCAGTCCTCCGCGATGTGGCGCACATCGTTCAGGAAGATGGCATTATCGCTCATGTCCTCTAGCATGTTGTTTGCCCGTTGGCGTGCTATCTGGGCGAGTTCTCGCAGTTCCTTCGGCGTCATGTTCATTGCCGTTTCTCCTTTACCTCGCTGATCGCCACAACGCAGGCGTTCGCCAACGCTCTGGGGCCGCGCTCACAGATGCACCAGCCGCTCTGTTCGTGGAGTATCCACGAGACGCTGGCCAACCACGTGTGCCGTTCCCGTGATGCCTCCATGAGCCACGCGACGGGGCCATCAAAGACGCTGTCGTGCCTCGTAGATGCGAACAGGTCGTCGAAGCTGTCGGTAAAGCGTACACCACGAAGTTTGAGGCCGATGGCGTCCGCCAGCCACAGATTCACCACTTCGTCCGTCCATGTAGACACTTCCTGACGCGTCATGCTCATTTCCCTTGCTCCTCGTGGTTGTCGAATACGTGAAAGGGGATGATCTGGCCCTTCTCGTCGAGTTCCACGACCTGGAACCTGCCCTCGGGCGCATAGGCGACGTTGCCGCACTCGTCCAGAATTAGCAGCGTGCCGTCCTCCATGACGGCAAAGCCCTCCATGTCGCAGTAGATCAGGTCACGCGCCCAGGACTCGTCGTTGTGCTGTGCTGCGAGCACGAGCTCCGACAGGTCGGCCTCGGTGCCGGTGGTCAGGTCTACGACGCGGAAGCGGTTCATGGTCAGTAGTCCTCTTGCGTATCGAGATCGTAAAGCTCAATGTCGTCCCTAGAGGCGCGGAACGCATCGAGCCACGAGTCAAGTGCGGCCACGATGGTCTGTATGTCGGCGCTACAGGCGGACGTATCCAGCCTCACCACATGCAGGAGTAGCTGCGCCGTGAGGCGATCATCGACCTTGACGTCAAATGAGTCCTTCCACAACGGCCATGCGGACATTTCCAGGATTGCCCCGCGCAGGTCTGCGCCGCATAGGTTCGCACCGAGCAGGTCCGAGTCGAGCAGGTCTGCGCCTTGCAGGTCTGCGCCTTGCAGGTTCGCGCCACGTAGGTTCGCGCCACGTAGGATTGCACCACATAGGTTCGCACCGGACAAGTTGGCGGCGCGTAGGTCGGCGTAAAGTAGTTCTGCTCGTCGCCCCTCCGTATGGGCGCTTTGGACCCACAGTGCGTGCTGCTCAAGGATCACCGTTAGCTCGTGTGAGTGCATGTCATTCCTCCAGTCTCGTGCCGCAGGGTGACTCGGCCGTAATGCAGAGTAGGCATCATGGCTCAGTCCTCCATCTTCGGCCTCTGCCTGCGCCACGTCATCGCGGCGTCTCCACCGTCACCTTCAAGCCCTCGGCGATGGCCTTGAGTTGCAGTTTCACGGCGTCAAGGATGCCCCCGACAATGGTCTGATTGGCCGTGGACACTGCCGTTTTCATCGCCCGCTCGATCTCACGGTGCAGGTATTCGTGGATGATGTAGACAACGCGAGTGCCCGTTGCCTTCCAGGAACCATACCCTCCGTCCTCGGCTTTCGTTTTCCCCCGGAAGT
>JAQULY010000638.1 GCA_028718445.1 Kiritimatiellia bacterium | reverse complement strand
CGGTGTTCGGCCTGGCGAAGAAGAACGTGACTTTCGTGTTGCCAGCCTTGGCGAAGGAAATGGCACGTCGAACAGCCTGGTCGGACAGTTCGGAACCGTCAGTGGGAACAAGTATATGGTGAAACATGAAGTTCTCCTGAAAAGGGAAGTGTCGATAGGAACGTCACCATCTAAAATCGCACAAGAAACATGGACATTATATCCACGCCTCGCGCCAGGAACATCAGACGACAACCCATAAGAACGGCAGTTGCTTTGGATCCAACTGCGGCCGCACCCGGTAATTCCCCTCGGCCGCCGCCAAGCGGAACGCTGTCAGGCCGGGTCTCGCCCCGGCGGGCGAGACCCGGCAATGCGTCAGCGCAGCCCCAGCACGTCCTGCATGTCGTAGAGGCCGCGCGTCTGGTCGCGCAGGAAGCACGCCGCACGCAGCGCACCCAGGGCATAGGGCATGCGGCTGGCGGCCTTGTGGGTGATCTCGATGCGCTCGCCGGTACCGGCGAAGAGTACGGTGTGGTCACCAACGATGTCGCCGCCACGTATCGTGGAAAAGCCAATCTGGGGCGCTGGTCGCTCGCCGGTATGGCCCTCGCGGCCGTAGACGGCGCATTCGGCCAGATCGCGGCCCAGCGCGCCAGCCACCACTTCGCCCATGCGCAGCGCCGTGCCGGAGGGTGCATCGACCTTGTGGCGGTGGTGCGCCTCGATGATTTCCACGTCATAGCCGTCATGAAGCGCGCGGGCCGCCACGTCGAGCAGGCGAAACACCAGGTTGACCCCAACCGCCATGTTGGGCGCGAACACGATCGGAATATCGCGCGCCGCATCCTGGATCGCCAGCTTGTCCTGAATGCTGAAACCGGTGGTGCCCAGCACCAGATGCACACCACGGCGGCGGCAGATTTCGAGGTGTCGCAGGCTGCCCGCGGGGCGGGTGAAGTCGATCAGGCAATCCGCCAGCGCCAATGCGACGTCGATGTCGTCGTCGATGCGTACACCGCAGAGGGCGCCGGTCGGCTCGCCGGCGTCCTTGCCCAGCCAGGCGCTGCCGGGCTGGTCGAGCGCTGCGACCAGGGTCGCGTCGGCGGATTGGCCAAGCGCCTCGATCAGGGCATGGCCCATGCGGCCGGAGGCGCCGGCAACCGCAATCTTCAGAACCTGTCTCATAAAATCACGGGCGCGGGTTACTTGCCCGCCGGCGCGGATTCCCCGCTTTCCGTTTTAGCCGGGCTCTTGCCGCCGGCGCCCGGCACCGGCCCAATCTCGACGACGCGCGATGCGGGTTCCGCAGTTACCGCGGCCTTGGGTGGATTGGTTAATACATCGCCGTCAAGACGCGACAACTTGTCATTGGCAAAATACACCGTCAAGCGCCGCTGCTGCACTTCCCCGTGACCCGGCTGGAAACGATAAACATAGTCCCACCGATCGCCGTGAAACGAATCGGCCAATAGCGGCGTGCCGAGTATGAAACGCACTTGGTCGCGGTTCTGGCCCGGCTTGAGCTGCGCCACCATTTCCTGGGTGACAAAATTACCCTGGCGCACATCGATGCGATAAGGAGTCAACCAGGAAGTGACCTCCGGCAAGCTGGAACACCCGGCAGCGGCGATGAGGGAAAGCAGGGCTGGAACAATGATTCGCTTCATGGGCGGCTCGAAAGGTCGGGAATATAATGGGAACACAAGGTGAGTTCTAAAAAACACAAAATGTATTATAAACCCGTTGATACTACCTTACCCCACCATGAATAATTCCTACGACCTTAGAAACAGCGGTTTGAAAGTAACCGGTCCGCGCGTGAAAATTCTTGAGCTGTTCATCAAGAACGAGGCAAACCAGGGGCGCCACATGGCGGCCGAGGATGTCTACCGCCAGTTGATCGACGCGGACATGGACATCGGACTGGCCACCGTCTATCGGGTATTGACGCAGTTCGAGCAAGCCGGCCTGCTGCAGCGGCATCATTTCGAATCCGGCAAGGCGGTGTTCGAACTCAACGAGGGAACCCACCACGACCACTTGGTCTGTTTGCAATGCGGCAAGGTTGAGGAGTTTTACGACGCCGAGATCGAGAAGCGGCAAAAAGTCATCGCCCGCAAACGCGGTTTCGAAATCCGCGAACACGCGCTCTACCTCTACGCCGACTGCACCAATCCGGACTGCCCCAACAAGAAATAACCCCCTCCATGGATGCTTTCATCACTTCAACGCTGTTGGTGGCGCTCGCTGAAATCGGCGACAAGACCCAGCTTCTCTCTTTCGTTCTTGCCGCGCGGCTGAGGAAGCCCGGCGCGATCATCGCGGGGATTTTCGTCGCCACCATCGCGAACCATGCCCTGGCCGGTTCGCTCGGCGTCTGGCTGGCGAGCTTGCTCGCGCCGCAATGGCTGCCCTGGATCACCGGCGCGCTGTTTGTCGGCTTCGGGCTGTGGACTCTGCACCCGGATTCTCTCGACGACGATCCCAAGCTGCATCAAGCCGGCGCCTTCGTCACTACGCTGATCGCTTTCTTCATCGCCGAAATGGGCGACAAGACCCAGTTCGCGACGATGGCGCTGGCGGCGCGCTTTGACGCACTGGCATTGGTAGTATTGGGAACCACGCTGGGCATGATGCTGGCCAACGTGCCGGCGGTGATTGTTGGAGAGAAGCTGGCTAAGAGGCTGCCGATGAAAGTGATCCGCATCATTGCGGCGCTGGTGTTTATCGCCACGGGGATCGCAACCATCGCCGGCGCGCCTGAATTGGCATGGTAAACGCAATGCTAGAATGGTTCTGCGCCGGGGAAACACCCGCGCCGGAAAAATACATCAACTAGGGAGGAAACGACATGGACTTCGTTCTTAAAGCCGCTGGAATTGTGATCTACGCCCTGGGACTGGCCGGCCTGGCCGGACTCCTGCCAGCGGGAGGATTCTCCACCACGATGCAGTGGATCGCCGCCGTGGTGCTGTTCCTGCACATTCTCGAAGCCATCTTCATGTTCAAATACGTCAAGCTCTACAAGGGTCCCCTCTTGGTCAGCATTTTCCTGACCCTGTTGTTCGGCGCCAACCACTGGAAACC
>JAQULY010000637.1 GCA_028718445.1 Kiritimatiellia bacterium | reverse complement strand
TATCCTCCCAGATGTACATGAAATCCATACGAATCTTCTCGGACGCTTTCTCCAGCAAGGCCACCCAGAGATCCGCATAGGTCGACATGATGTCCCGCACAAGATCCGGCTGATCGTAGAAGGCATAGAGAAGCCCTTCCGCCCCCATCATGTCGCGGCATGCCCCGAACAGGCCGCAATGGAATCCGAGAACATGGACCATGGCGTCGGTCTCGGAGGCTCGGCGGGAGAACTCAGCCACGTACGCCAGTCTGTCGGAGAGGCGCCACTGAAGGTGATTCGCCTTATAGGCGTCCCAGTCGGCCCGCGTCTTGACGGGATGATCGAGGAATTCCGGCATGGACGATTCACGGTCCCGCCAGTTGCGCGTGGTGATCCCGTACTCGTCGATGGCGATGACGTACTCGCTGGTTTCTTCGAGGACTCGGGTTTCGACGGAAGGAAAGGGGCCGAACGCGATTGGAGCGTTCTGGATGAACGGTTCGAAACCGAAGTGTCTCACCAGGTCAAGGTCGGGAATTCCGGACTCGATCCTCCAGCGCGCGAGAGTCCGTCCCCAGGGATAGAACCCCAGCCACATGGGGAAAGGGGCTCGGTCAGTCTGTTGACACAACAGTGTCTTGAGCAATCGTTCGCGATTCGTCATGGCGTCTCACCTCGTCACGGCACCACCGGCCGGATCCCCAGCACGTCGCACGTGACGAGCAACTCGTCTCGGCAGTCGCCGTACACGACGTGGATGTGGTTCGAGCGCAGCGACTCGACAAAGCGGTCGGGCGGGCAGTCCAGCCGAACGAACACGTGCGGCTGCTGGGAGTTGGTTTCCTTGATCTTCTCCAACGGCATCTTCAGCGCCTCGCCGCCGGAGATGAGCATGACGTATTCCCCCTTCACCCGGCTCAAGCGAGCGATGGTGACCCGGCCGGGCTTGCCCACGTAACGCGGGCAGGCGCCACCCATGATCCAGTCGAACTCTCGCAGGCCCTCGCTTACCCAGGTCACATCCTTGCGGGAGGCGGCAAAGTCCGTGGGCTGTGAGCCGCAGTTGCACATGCGGACCATGTTGTCGGCGTAGTCGTAGTAGAGCACGTCGGTGAACATCGTCGTGCCGCCGGTGATGTTGTTCAGGATCTGCATGGTCAGTGCGCCGTTGGCGTCGGCCTCGCAAGCAGCCACGAAGGACTGCCTCTGGCCGAATCCGTCATCTGACGAGTCGTTGAGTAGGGCGTGGGCGACGCAGAAGGTCGTGTAGCAGGAGGGCATTTCCGGCAGGCATTTGACGGCGATGAAGTCATAGTGCTTCTCCTCGATTAACTCGCGCAGCGCGAGGTACATTCTGGCCTGAGCCAGCATGACGTCGTCCTTCACTTCGATCCCGCCAAACTCCTTGCGCATCCAGTCCAGGAGTTTGCGCGCCGCCTCCTCGGGCACGAGCTTGGCGCGGCGCATGACGTCCACTTGGTCGAAGTTGTCCACATCTATGCCGAAGCGGCTCATCCACTCGGAGGGATCGATCCGGGCGGTGAGCATGCCCATGCAGCGTCCGCCGCCCTCGCCGTAAGTCATGCCGCGGAGCTTCGTGGCCCCGGCGATACCGTGGCACAGCGTCTTGAGCTTCGCCAGCGTCCGCGGGTCCTTGTAGTCGCCGTAGAGCATGAAGTTCCTGATGCCAACCTCTTCCAGCGCCCCGCGGACGATCGCGCCGCCGACGATGCCGAAGGTTTCCACGTTGGCATTGGCCCAGACGATTACCGGCACATCGGCCTTGATGGATGCCATTACCGCCGTGTTCGAGTAGGTCCAGGTACCCACATAGATCACGAGCGCGTGGATTCTCTCGCGGCGCAGGGACTCGCCCTGCGCCGTCATGGCTTGCGCCGTGCGGGCAATCTCGCCGCAGTCGCACACCTGGGCGCCCAGGCCGCTCACGGCCTCGCGCACGGCCGGCAGGTAGTTCTTCACCCGGTTGACGATGCTGTCCGGCCAGGTTTCGTCCTGCGACATGGTGACGATCAGCCCGATGCGCGTGGATTTGTCCTTGGCGATCATATTTCGTCCTATTGAACCATGATAACCGTGCCTGCAGGCAGCGGCGGCAAGGTGTACCTCACGATCACGATGCCGGAGCCGCCGGAGCCGCCGGCTTTGATCTCGCCACCGCCACCGCCACCACCACCGGTGTTGGCGCTGGCGCTTGTTCCAGCAGAAGCGCCATAGTGCCCCTTGCCGCCACCGCCAAGACCGCCCAACGGAACTCCGTTCGTAGCGGTGTTGTGAGCGGAGCCGCCGCCGCCGCCGGCGTAATAGACGGATTCTCCAGATATGGAACAAACGACGCCGATCCCTCCTGCCCCCCCTTCCGCACCGCCGACGCCGTAAGAACTGCCGCCCACACCGCCGGCGCCGCCGCCGCCACCACCGCCGATGCCCATGGACGAGCCTCCGGCGCTGCCTTGCCCAGCCGTTCCCGAAAGACCTGCCTGGCTGGTCTGTGCGCCGCCGCCGCCTGAGCCGCCGCTGCTTCCGCCCCACCCTTGCCCATTTTGCATGGTATTGTAGTAGCCGCCTTTCCCGCCGCCGATGGCCGTCAGTGACGAGAACACCGAATTACTGCCGTTATTCCCGAAGGGCTCGGCGCAAATCGTGTATGCGCCGCCGGCACCGACCGTAACGGGGATCGTTCCCGGCCCAACCACAAAGTCGTTCGAATAGATCATGCCGCCTGCTCCGCCTCCCCCGGCATTTCCCGCCGCGGTGGGACCTCCCGACCCTCCACCAGCCACCACTAACACCTGACAATGCAGCGCTCCGCCTGATACGACAAAATCCTCGGTCCCGACATGGCGGAAGGTGTGAATGATGTCTCCTCCGTTGGTTGTAATCAGGCCGCCCATCGCCGTGGCCGTGGGGCGGGACGGCAACTTGAAGTACCGGACGATCACGATACCGGAGCCGCCGGAGCCGCCCGCTCTATTTTCGCCGCCGCCTCCCCCTCCGCCCCCGGTATTGGGGGCGCCGCTTGTTCCCAAAGTTGTCCCAAAACGCCCATTGCCGCCGCCGCCAAGGCCACCCA
>JAQULY010000636.1 GCA_028718445.1 Kiritimatiellia bacterium | reverse complement strand
GCCGTGCGCATCCCAGTCGAACTGGGGCGTGATGTTGTAGGTGGGAATCGGGAAGGTGAAGACGCGCCCCTTGGCGTCGCCCTCGCTCATGACCTCGAGGAAGGCGCTGTTCAGCAGGCTCATCTCGGCCTGGAAGTCGACGTAGGTCTCCCGCTGCAACTGCCCGCCGACGACCACCTGCTGATTTGCCAGCGAAGCTGGCGGCACCAGATCCATGGTGAGATTGGTGAAGGGCGTCTGGAAGCCGACGCGCGTGGCGACGTTGAGGTTGAAGACGAACTCCTGCAGCGCCTGGCGGACGTCCTGCGGCGACAGCCCGTCATAACGGATGAACGGCGCCAACAGCGTGTCGAAGCTCGAGAAGGCTTGCGCGCCCGCCGCTTCGCCCTGCAACGTGTAGAAGAAGTTGACGATCTGCCCCAGCGCCGTGCGGAAGTGACGGGCGGGTCGACTCTCGGCCTTGCCGGAAGCGCCGCGGAAACCGGTCATCAACAGATCCTGCAAGTCCCAACCAACGCAATACACGCTCAACTGCCCGAGATCGTGCAGATGCAATGCGCCGTTGTCGTGCGCCTCCCGAATCTCGGCCGGATAGATCTTGTTGAGCCAGTAAACCTTGCTGACCTCGCTGGAGACGTGATTGTTCAGCCCCTGCAGCGAGTAGGCCATGTTGCTGTTTTCCTTGATGCGCCAGTCGAGCTTGTCGAGATAGGCATCAATCAAGTCCAGGTCGGCCTTGCTGACCATTTCGCGGATGCGGGCATGCTGGTCGCGGTAGATGATGTATGCCTTGGCGGTGCGGCGGTAAGGCGAGTTGATCAAGGCCTCTTCGACAATGTCCTGCACATGCTCGACGCTCATGGGCGACGACTCGTGCAGCGCCTCCAGGATGCTCAGCACTCGCACCGTCAGGTGACGTGCCTCCTCCAGCCCGAATTCACCGGTAGCTTCACCCGCGCGCTGGATCGCGGAGGTTATCTTGGCGGCATCGAAGGCCTCCTCCCGTCCGTCCCGTTTCCGAATCGTGATAGCTTCAAACGAGAAACCACTTTGCGCAGTCGCGGGCATGTGCGATCTCCATGCGTGTGCTATACGGGATAAGGACGCCAGGCAGCCCCTGCTCTGAAGCATCCATGTGATAGAAACCACTATAGCTGGTAGCGCCGCCTTTGCGCAACCACAAAATATTGTGGCCCTGCTGGCCACTGGCATGAGAATTGCGTCTGGTCACGGCAGGTGCCGGACACGAAAGAAGTGCGTGGCTACGGCAGGGCTTTCGAGCGAGGCCTGACCGCTGGCGCTTGTCGGAGTCACGGCCTTCAGGAACTGGAACGCGCGGTCCAGCCTGTCCGTGGCTCGATAGTCGTAGCACTCGTATGGCTTCCATCAGGAAGGGTATTGGTGTCGACGCGATAGGAAATCACTTCGCCCCGGACGCAGGCGACAAAGCGCTCGGTACTTGAGGGGGTAGTACCGTGCTTTTTTTTGGGGCTTGCCTAACTGCCTGCTCAGGCGCATCATCGATACTGTCTTGGTATACTCGATCAAGCAGGTATACGTCGTACCAAAGGAGGAGCACGAAGCATGAAACGAATGCAGGCAAAGCATTGGCTGCTGGCGGCTGTCTTGTTGCTGGAGCTGGGCGGGGCGGCGCGGGCGGAGGAGTTCGCGATCCAGTCGTTCAATGGCAGCGGGTTGCTTACGTTCAACCGCATCCCCACTGGCGAGGTCTACCGCGTCGAGTGCGCGAACACACCGACAGGCGTCTGGTCCAAACTCACGTCGCCGGTGATCGTGGATGGCATCCTGACCACGCTGGACTGTCTTCCCAGGGGGAGCGGCAGCGGAATTGTGACTTGCACAGTGCCAACGAGCACCCAGAGCATGTTCTTCCGGACTGTGGTGGAACTCGGCGATATGGTGCTGATCCCCGGCGGCACGAACGCTGGCACGGACCCGGACTTCGGCGCCTACAGACTGACGGTGGAGTCGTTCTGCATGGACCGGCACGTTGTGACCAAAACGTTGTGGGACGAGGTGCGGACGTGGGCCGCGACCAACGGTTACACCGATCTGCCGGCGGGGGGTGGCAAAGCGGCGAACCACCCGGTGGCGGAGGTCTCGTGGTACGACGTGGTCAAATGGTGCAACGCGCGCAGCCAGAAGGCGGGTCTCACGCCGGTGTATTACCAGGACGCCGACATGACGCAGGTGTACAAGACTGAGCAGGTTTTGGAGCCCTACGTGAAGGCTTCGGCCAATGGCTACCGGCTGCCGACCGATGTGGAATGGGAGTATGCCGCCCGCGGCGGAGTGGCGAACCGGCGCTTTCCGTGGGGTGACGAGATTCAGCACGCCCGGGCCAACTACTACAGCTCCAGTTCATACAGCTACGACACCAGCCCGACGCGGGACTACCACCCGACGTACAACGACGGAACTGAACCGTACACCAGTCCAGTCGGAGCGTTCACTCCGAACGGGTACGGGCTCTACGACATGGCGGGCAACGTCTGGGAGTGGTGTTACGATTGGTATCCGGGACATCAGAACTCGTACCGCGTGATTCGCGGCGGCGGTTGGATCGACCTCGCCTACTACTGCCGGGTTGCCTACCGCGACTACGACTCCCCGGACATCCGGGATTACGACTTTGGCTTCCGGGCTGTCTTGCCCTCAGGTCAGTGAGCTTCGCCCCCTGCCAAGGGTCCGGTCGCGCCCGACTGGTCGGCAATGGCACTATTGTTGGTAAAAAAGGCCGTAATAATGGCCTTTTTTGAGGTGGTGCACCCGGAGGGATTTGAACCCCCACGTCTTGCGACATAAGAACCTGAATCTTACGTGTCTGCCAATTCCACCACGGGTGCGGAAGAAAGTGGGGGGAATATGCCAAAGCCGACGGCCGGCGTCAAATGAATTCGATGGGTCGCGAATTGCGCCACATCGAGTGGTGACCGAAGCGGAAATGGGGCGAAAGACGGGACTTGAACCCGCGACCACCAGATCCACAATCTGGCGCTCTAACCAACTGAGCTACTTTCGCCATTGCCGGCAAACGAAACGGCGTATAGATTACCACAGCTCCGGAGAAACGCA
>JAQULY010000635.1 GCA_028718445.1 Kiritimatiellia bacterium | reverse complement strand
ACGCCATCCATGGCCAACCCGCGAATGGTGTTGGCGACAAGAACGAGGTCTCCCTGGCTGAGCTTGCTCATAGGCGATCACTCCATGTGCGCGACGCAATTCAAGATAATGAAAGCAGGCACCGCACTGCGGCGACAACGGGGCGCGATGATGCCAGAAAGGAACCCGGGAAACAAGGCCGAACAGAGGCCGAACAGAACCCAAGGTTGCCCGGGTGCGAGTCAATCCAGTTGACTGGCGGAACGGAATTGCCTTCGACATTCTGCGGTTCGATATTCGGCAATCTGCGGTTCGATTGGGTTCCCCCCCCGGACGAACCGCAGATTGACGAATAGCGATTTTAGAATCACGAAGGCAAGAGCCTCCAGCGCGGGACGGAACTGCCTTAGACATTCTGCGGTTCAGTATTCGTCAATCTGCGGTTCGATTGGGTTTCCCCCGCGTGCGAACCGCAAATTGACGGGAATTGGCTATCTTGACTCGACTACCCGGGCTTTGGCGATGTAGGCGGAGACCTCGTTGGGGCTGTGCGTGGGTTGGCCCACCTGCCGTCCCTCTCCGTCGAAAACACGTATGTTCGGAACGGACGAGATGCCGTATTGCTGCGTCACCGGAGTATTCCAGTCCACAATGTTGATCTTGCGCAGGAAGACGTCGTCGTGCTCGCTGCAGATGCGCTCGATCACCGGCGCCAACTGAAGACACGGCCCGCACCAATCGGCGTAAAAGTCTATGACCGTGATATTGCCGGGCACGAGCACTGCGTTCAAATCCACCGTCTGCCCGCCGTTGGATATAGTCTGCACCTTGATCTCCTTGGCCGCATCGGCTACCGCCTTCCGGTCCACCACCAACTCGCCGGTGTCCCGCTCCACCGAAGTCACCGTCCGACCGTCGCGCGAGGCCACGGTGTAATCCGCATAGAACCAGTACTGCACGCCGTCCACGGTCTTGTGCGCCATGGGTTGTCCCAGCACCTTCTTAGCTTCCGACAACCTGGTGCCGAGCAACCTCTCGGCCAGAGACGGCTCGGCCAGAGACGGCTCGGCCACAATTGCAGACGCAGCCTCCGTCTCAACCGGAACCGCGACGGGGCGTTCGACCTGCGCCAGGCGCGTCAACTTGTGGCGCAGTGCCAGGATCCGGCGACAACCCGGCGCCGCCAGCAAAATGGCCGCGGCGAAGACCACCGCAAAACGCGAACCTCTGCCTTCCGACAACTTCACCCCACACTCCTCCTGCCGCTCTGCATGCACCATCCCGCACCCCCGCACCACCAGCGCAGGCGTGGGTATGTTTCTAAACACAGAAACATTATCGCTGATGTCAACGCGAAAGTCAATCCGCGGATAACGGTTGACGATGATGGAGCGAATGATGGTTAATACACCGCAAGGACAGATCCCATGACGACAAACGGCTTGAACTCGAGCTCACCCGGCGCGTCTGCCGGCGATGACACCACCATGTTCGATGACGACTCGCCGGATCCTGTCGCCGACCTGGAGCGTCAGTTGAAGCGCCAACGCAGGCGCTTCTGGCGGCGCCTGTTGTTCACCCCTCTGTTGCTGCTGTTGGTGCTGATCGTGCTGGCGCCGCGCCTGGCTTCCCTGTCGCCCGTGCGTGCGCGGTTGCTGGACGCGCTGAACGCGCGCATCGCTCCTCGCTCTCTGGATGTTGCCGCCTGGCGTCTGCGCTGGATCGGACCGATGCGCTTGACAGGCGTCCGTTACCAGGACGCGGCGCAGGGATTGCAGTTCGAGTCGTCGGAGGTCTCCGTTGAGGCCGGGTTGCTTCGTCTGCTACCCGCAGGTCGCGTGGACGTTGGTTTGGTCAGCCTGACCCGACCGAAGGCCGTCTGGCAGCAGCCTTGGGCCACGGCGATGCCGGCTGCCGGGTCGGCGGCATTCCCCCGCCCTGCTCAACCCGCTGCGCCGTCCCCGCTTTCCGCGCCGTCGACCGCGGAAAAGGGCGAAGTCAGGCTGCCGGTGCGGGATATCTCGGGACAGTTGGCGATCGCCGACGGCGAAGCCCATCTGCTCCTCACGAATGGTCTCGATATCTCCTTCGCGCAATGTCAGCTCAAGGCGCAGGTGCAGTCGCTGCGCGAGCCTCTCACCGTCGAGGCTTCCTGGCGATGGCTTGCGCCGGATGGCGCCGATGGCGGCGCGATGCGTCTCTCCGCCGCCCTGCAGCAACCGTCGGAGTTCCTGCAGAATCCGCGCACGGCCAAGGGACGCATTGAACTTGTGGCTGACCAGACAGCCTTGGCGCTGTTGGATCCGTTCTGCCGCGGCGCGCTCCGCGGCGCACGTCTGACGTCCGGCGTCGCCGCCGGCACCATCGCGTTGCTGTCGGAAGGCGCCGGCAGCGTGAAGGCGGAGGTCGCGGCGACGCTTTCCGGCGTGCAGTTCGCCATGCCCGGCGAAGCGGCGCCCTCGATGCCGCCGGCGCAGTTGCGGCTGGCGGGCCGCGCCGAGTACTCACCCGGACGGCTCAGTGTGCGCGATGCGGCCTTCAGCTCGCCATGGGCCGCCGCCAGCGCCGATGCCGACTTCGATCTGCGCCCGCGGTCCGGCGGGATGCCGGCCGCGCCGGTGCGTGCCACGTTGCGCCTGGAACTTCCGGAAATCGTGCGCGACTTCCGTCCGCTGCTGGGGCTGCGCCGCGAAATCGAGGTCGCCAGCGGCAGAGTCACGGCCGAGGTCAACACGACCACTGACGCTCGCGGATTGCTGGTCTCCGCCCGAATGCGTTCCACCAACCTGGTACTGCGCGCCGATGCCTCGCCGCTCTACTTCAATCCGCCGCCATCGCTCGATCTGCGCCTGCGGCGGCCTGCTGACGCTCCCTGGGAGGTCGAGGCCTTCGAGTTGCGCAGCTCGTTCGCCAATTTCGCGGGGGCCGGCAGTCTGAACGGCGCCCGCGCGGCCGGCTACATTGACTTGACGGTGCTGGCGCGCGATGCCGGCCGCCTGGTGCAACGCCTGCCGGGAATGGTGGGCCGGCTTGATCTGGACGGCGCCATCGCGCGGGAGAATGACGTGGCGCTAACGCGCCTGACGTTGAAGGCCACCGACTTGGCTGTTGACGGCGGCGCCAGC
>JAQULY010000634.1 GCA_028718445.1 Kiritimatiellia bacterium | reverse complement strand
CCGATTGACCGGGCGCAAACTCAGGCATGTGGCTTTTCCGCTTGGCGGGATCGGCACGGGCTCGGTGTCGTTGGGGGGCTGGGGCCAGTTGCGGGACTGGGAGATCATGAATCGCCCGGCCAAGGGGGCCACCCTCTGGTTCACGTTCTTTGCGTTGAAAGTAGACACGGGGCGCGGCGAGTCCGTCATCCGGGTCCTTCAGGGGCCCTCGCAGGACGATTTCATCGGCACGGGCAGTGGAGCGGTCGGCCGGGAAATCCACACCGGCGGCCAATTGCCGCCTTTTCGCAACTGTTCCTTCCGTGGAACCTTTCCATTTGCCCGGGTGTCGCTGGCGGACGAGCATGTGCCTGTGGACGTCTCGCTTGAGGCTTTCAATCCATTCATTCCCCTGAACGAGAAGGACTCCAGTGTTCCGGTCGCGATGTTGCGCTACACGTTAAGGAACACGAGCAAGCGCGCGGTCGTCGGGACCGTCAGTGGCAACCTGTGCAACCCGATCAACGTGTTGGCCTCCGGCCCGGAAGCGCCGACGACCGTGAACGAGAAGCGGCGGGATCGCGCGCTGACGGGCCTGTGGCTTACGGCCCATGGGCTTGACCCCGCTCACCCGCGTTACGGCAGCATGGTTCTGGCCACACCCTGGCGGAAAGCCGATGTGGCGCCTCGTTGGCCCTATCCGCACGCGCTGAACGCCCGCAAGGCGCTGATGGAGCGTCGCCCGTTTCCCGGGGAAAGCCGGAGCGACATCGGCACGGTGAGGGCGCATTTCAGCCTCGCGCCCGGCGAGTCGGTCACCATCCCGTTCCACATCGCCTGGCACTTCCCGAATTACGAATTCCCGTTCGATCAAATCGACAGGACCTTGCCCATCGGCAAGCCGAAGTCCGTGTGGAAGAACTACTACGCCACGGTGTGGGCGGATGCCTGGGACGTCGCGAGCTATGTGGAACGGCACGCGGAGCGGCTTGAGGCGGAAACACGGCGGTTTCACGACGCCTTGTTCGCGTCCACGCTCCCGGGCTATGTGCTCGACGCCGTGAGTTCGCAGTTGTCCACCCTCAAGACGACCACGTGCCTGCGCCTGACCGACGGAACCTTCTACGGTTTTGAGGGAAGCGCCGATACCCAGGGGACTTGTCCGGGTTCCTGCACGCATGTGTGGAATTACGCCCAGGCGTTGCCGTACCTGTTTCCTGCCTTGCAACGCTCCATGCGGGAAGCGGACTATCGGTATGCCATGCGGGCCGACGGCATGGGGCAGTTTCGCCTGCCGCTTCCGCTCGGCACGAAGGCGGACTGGCTCTTCCATCCGTCGGCTGACGGCCAGATGGGCGGAGTGATTCAGGTCTACCGGGAGTGGTTGATCGGCGGCGACACGGAGTGGCTCAGGGGCATGTGGCCCGCGACGAAGAAAGCGCTGGAGTTCGCCTGGAAATACTGGGACCCGAATCGGGACGGCGTCATGGAGGGGGCGCAGCACGTCACCTATGACTACGAGTATCATGGGGCGAATCCGCTGGCCGGCCTGCTGTACCTGGCCGCGCTGAGGGCGGCGGAAGAGATGGCCAAGGTCATGGGCGAAGGGGACAAAGCGGCGGAATATCGCCGCCTGTTCGTCAGCGGATCGCGGTGGTTCGACCGAACGGCGTTCAACGGAGAGTATTACGAACAGCGGGTCAATCCCCGTGCGGTGGATCTGATCGCCGACTCCGAGCCTTGGAAACACGCATCGCTCGCGAATCCGCAAATCCGCGCCGATTTCCCTTGGATTGCCCAGCAGTTGAGGCGGGGTTGCCTGTCGGACCAGCTCTTGGGCCAGTGGTATGCCCGGATGTTGGGGCTTGGCAGTCTGGTCGATGAGGGCCATGCCAAAGAGGCGGCGCGGTCCGTCTTCAAGTACAACTGGAAGCCGGATCTGACTCGGTACGAGATGCTGAGCGGATCCCGCCTCTTCGCGCGGCACGAGGAAGCGGGCTTGCTGCTCTGCGGTTCGCCAAAAGACCGAACGCCGGACGCTACCCAGTACTTGGCCGATGAGCTGTGGACCGGCATCGAGTACGCCGCCGCCGCCGCGATGATCCATGAAGGGTTGCTGGAGGAAGGCTTGACGATCGTCCGCGGCGTTCGCGAGCGCTATACGGGCGAATACCGCAATCCCTGGGACGAGATGGAGTGCGGTCACCACTATGCCCGGGCGATGGCCTCGTATTCGTTGCTGTTGGCGCTATCGGGGTTCCGGTATTCGGCGCCGGAAAAGCGCATGGAAATTGTTCCCAAGATGGCGGAAACGAAATTCGCCACATTCTTTTCGGTGGGCTCGGGCTGGGGCCGGTATAGGCAGAACCGGACGCGCGGCTCCATGACGGCCGAAATCCGCCTCGATTATGGTCACCTGGATCTGGCCGTCTTCCGGCTCGAACCGAAAGGCGCCATACGCCACGTTGCCGCCACCTGCAACGGCAAGGCGATCGCGGTGTCGTTCCTGCGGGAAGGCCGCGCGCTGGATATCACGCTTGCCCCTGCCCTCCGCATTGAACAGGGGATGGCATTGCGGTTGGTGTTGTCGTAGAAGCAAACGTGAACAATTTTAATAAAGGGACGCACGAATGACGAAGCGGATGCCGATACTGATTGGTATGTGTTGGGTGACGGCGGTCTCCCTATTGTCCGCGGAAGACCTCTTGCGCGATGCCGGATTCCGTAGTGTCGGGGAAACGAATTCGGTTTGGCGGGTTGCGATTGACAAGGGCGGCCATGTCGAACCGGATAAGGCGGCAAACGGGACCAACGCGGCGCTGCGCGTCAAGGCCGCGGCGCTGACGCAGCCGGTGACGCTGCCGGCTGGCCTGTTCGAGTTGACCGTTCAAGGGCGCGGCAAGGGGGAGCTGCTGCTGAAGGTTTCCGATGGCGGCGAACGTTCGCAGCTGCTGGGGAAGGAATTGGGCACGTATGGCTATCTGTTCGAGACCGCCGCCGGCGAGCGCGCCGTGACGCTCCGCGTCGCGGTGGACGGAACGCTGACCGACGCCGCGCTTCGGCAGGCAACGGAGGAACAGAAGGCCGCCTGGGCGCTCGAAAAAAGGAGCATGGAGCAGTTCGGCTTCAT
>JAQULY010000633.1 GCA_028718445.1 Kiritimatiellia bacterium | reverse complement strand
GAAAACGGCGCGTCAGCATGGGTCGGATGCAAGGAAGCGGGGGCGGCGCCAACCTCGCGGTTGCGCCGCCCCCGGTGACGCCGCAGCCGGCCCATGATCACGCGCCGGCTTTCCGGCCCGATCCGCGACGCTTCCGTGCTACGCCTCCACGCCCTTCATAGCACGGTCAGCAAATCGCTCTTGCTCACATGCACCCCACTCGCACCCCTATCTCACTGAGAAGCTGTGAAAGAATTCGCCGAAGACGGTCGGGGTGGAACCCGACCCTCCAGAAATCCAATAGAAACGACGTTTCGTGGATGCTGGAGGGCGCGGTTACACCCGCGCCGCCGATTTTTTCACAGCTTCTGACCCATTACGCCGCCGGCGTGTTTTGCGTTTGCCGCACCCGGCGGCTGACGGTATCATTCCGCCATGTCAGCCACCATATCGCGTCTGCGCATCGGCGTGCTGGGCTCCGGGTCCGGCAGCAACATGCAGTCCATCCTCGACGCCATCGAGGCCGGGCGCCTGGAAGCGGTGCTGGCCTGCGTGCTGAGCGACGTTCCCGACGCCGGCATCCTGGAGCGGGCGCGCCGCCATGGCGTTCCCGCCTTCCATGTTGATCCCGCCCCATTCAGGACCAAACTGGATGGTGAGGCCGAACAACGTTACATCGCCACGCTGCGGCAACACGGCGTGGACACGGTGGTGCTGGCCGGCTTCATGCGCATCGTCAAGCGCGGGCTGTTGACGGCCTTTCCGCAACGCGTGCTGAATATTCATCCTGCCCTGTTGCCGTCCTTCCCGGGACTGGCGGCATGGCAACAGGCCCTCGATCACGGAGTCAAGATCACGGGTTGCACCGTGCACTTCGTGGACGAGGGCACGGATTCAGGCCCGATCATTCTGCAGCGTTGCGTGCCGGTGAAGGATGACGACACCCCCGCGTCGCTGCACGCGCGTATCCAGGTTGAGGAACACCTGGCATATCCCGAGGCTTTGCGCCTGTTGGCCTCGGGACAACTGCGATGCGAAGGCCGCCGGGTGCTACTGCGATCAAACGGCGCCTGAAGTCTCAGGACGTTCGCTTGCTGACACAGATGCGCAGCGCGCCGTTGGTCATGCTGTAATGCGGCTGGGCATCAGGCGCCGGCGACGCCGGCAGCATGAAGCGGCGTGCCATCGCGTTGTTCCCGGGAGTGCCCCGGCGCGGCAGCAGAACGGTCAGCACCGAACCCTCCAAGCTCAGACGCACATCCTCGGTGCGCAATTCGCCGACGCTCAACATCAGTATATAGGAATCGGCGAGCTCGGCGAATTCGACGGCCGGCAGGCAGGGCAGGCTGTCCCAGCCCGAGTCGCGCAGAATCCCGTGGCGGCGGACATCAAGGGCGCTCGACCACGACCGGTTGAAATCCCGGCCTTCATACGAGACCGGCTGCGTGCGCACACCAGGACCGCGGCTGCTACCTTTACCCGCAACGCCAATTTGGCTGCCGGCGGCGTCATCCGCCGCTGCGGGGGAAACAGATGCACCCACACCGGATCTTGAACGCACCAAGTTCAGGCACAACAGCGCCAGAACACTGGCGCCCAGTACTACATTCACGCGATGAAATGATGCCCGACGATCCATATTGCCGCTCCGCAACAGAATCTCCTTGCCCATGGATATGCGCAACTGGCGTGCCAGCAGGCCTGCGGGCGGGCCGGCGGCAACGCTAAAGAACCTCCAGCTCAGCGCCGGCATTGTCAGGAGAGGTTAGTTTCGCGCACGGATGTCACAAACTCACAGACAAGCGCCATTTGTCGTCATTTCTGCAGTTGGTGCGCGAAGTGCCAGAATATGGCCACTTTTCGGCCCCCCGCGACAAATTGTCGTTGCGCATCGCGTCAGACTGTCGCATTCTTGAGCGTGCTGGCGCCTGGTGTACTCGAATTGTTCAGGCATGCCGTTTGCTACGAGAAGCTACAGATGTTTCACATGGCCAGACTTAGAACTGCCCCGCGCTCTTCGCTGACGAAGTTGATCGTCGCGCAGGTGGTGCTGGTGACAGTCGCGTGCGGCGTGCTGCTGTGGATGCTGAGTCGCATGCCCACTGACAAGGCGCACACGGCGGCGACCGAGCGGTTGATAGCGCAGGGGACTGAACTCACCCGCTATCTGGGCGGCATGAAGATGTTGCGCGCGACCAATCGGGCGGCTCTGGTATGGATGCGGTTGCCGTTTGTGGTGGACGGGCTGCACAGTGCCCAATCGGGCCTGCAATACGTCGAAATCTCTCGCGATGGGGTCACGCTGTTCCACCGGCAGACGGGCGCCGCGAACGAGGACGGTGTGCCGCCCATGCCGCCCACGCCTGAAGTCCTGGAGCCTGCCGCGGCGCCGCCCGCGCCGCCGGTTGAGGTCTCGCGCAAATGGGTTGAGCGCTTCGGACAGCGGATGCCGGTCGTGGTCTTCCGCCAGGAGTTGCCGCAACCGGACGGCAGCGTGTTGGCGGTCGAGGTGGGCATGCGCCGCGAGGCGCTGCAAAGGTATGAGAGATCCGCGCGGCAGGCCGTGCGTTTCATGTTTCACCTGGCGCTTTTCGCCATGGCGATGACCGTCGGTCTATGCGTGACGATACTGGTCTGGGCCATGCGGCGCGAGCGGCGCTTTGAGGCGCATCGTCGCCAGGAGGAGCATCTGGTCTTTTCAGGCATGGTCGCAAACGGCATTGTGCACGATTTCCGTAATCCGATGTCCGCCGTGCGTCTGGATGCCCAGATGCTCGCCCGCGAAGTGCGCCGCACCGAGGGCGCGCGCCCGGAACGGTTGATCGAACTGGCCGAGCGCATCGGGCACACGCTTGACCGTTTGGATGGAGTTTTCAAGGAATTCCTGTTCCTCGCAAAGCCGGCCACGGCGGCGGTCGAGTTGTTCGACTTGAAGCGCTGCGCCGCCGAATGCATTGCCACTTTGACATCGCGTCTGGAGCAGGTCAGGCAGCGCGCCACGCTCGAGGCGCCGACCACGCCGGCACTGGTTCGCGCCTCGGAGGCGGCCCTGCGGCGCGCCATCATCAATGTCGTGTTCAACGCCATCCAGCATGCGCCCGCGGATTCCACGATTGAGCTTGCCATCTGTGCC
>JAQULY010000632.1 GCA_028718445.1 Kiritimatiellia bacterium | reverse complement strand
CCAAGCCGCCCAGGAAAACATCCCTTAAACGTGTTTGACGGCTCCAGAAAAGCCATGTGGGTATCGTCCGGAGTAATCACGTACCGACCACCAACCGCCAAACTTGGTGTTACCGCGATTTGATACGCCGTCAGTCGAGAGGCGGCAGTCCATACAGACTCGTGGTTGTCTTGTCGGATCAACTTGTCCAGGTTGGCTACGCCGGCAGTGCGGGCAGCACGGCGCCAGGTATTTACGTCCGACATGGAAAGGCCGCGGTCCTGAACGAGCTCGTACACCGCCTGATCGAACGCGGGTAAAGCGGTGGGCGCAAAACGCTGAATTGCATGGCGAACCATCGTTGCGCCAACATCGCCAGCGGTAGCGGTGGTGACCGGGATCATCTCGAACGCCCAGGGAGCGGGAAGGGTGGCACCCCACCGCACCAGGCCGGCGTGATAGGTACGGCACACCGAACAGGTATAGGAAAAGAACGCCAGGGCCGCATGTGCGTCTTCAGCCCGAAATCGAACCTCGCGGTAGGGGGTGGGAAGCGCGCCTGAAAGAGAAGAAGGCACGGCATATGTAGATAGAGGCGCGACAGCAAAAGCGGCCATGGATTTCAGGCACGCGCGGCGGGTTTTGAAATGCGTCATTGCACCGCCTCCTGTGCAAAGCTCGCCCTGGCGTCCAGGGACGGGGCAAGGTGAAGTTCGCGCTCAGAGGCAACACCATGCTCCACCAGCAGCGTGAAGAAGGGTAGGGAGGGGGTTAGGCGCCAGGACTCAGCCAAATTCTTGAGTTGGGCGTCGGTTATTCGGCCAATCCGTATGTAGTAATTCGCGGCCGTCACGGCGGCTTCGCTAGCGCCCAGACCGGCAACAATCGCGGGCCACGTGCAGTACCCTTCGTCGGCCAAAATTTCGCCGAGGGAGCGGAGCGTGCCTCGTTCCCTCAGAGATAATTGCTTCACAAGGGCTGCATTCAGTTGCGCATCGGTGATGAATCCGATATCCACCAATACTCGGCCGAGGCGCCGCGAGGACGGAATCAGCGGTGCCGCGCTGCCAATGGCGTGCACCACTTCCTCCAGCGTTGTGGCGCCTGCGGTGGCCAAGGCGACCCCGGCAGAGGCCAGCGTCTCGAATTGCGGTTGACTCGCGGCAGCCTCAACGATTGCGCTGGCGCCAAGCGGTATAGCGTGTCGTACCTTCTGATCCACCAAGAACATTTCGATGATTGGTAGCATCCCCCGGAAATTGTTGTCCGAGTGCACGCTAGGGAATGAGTAGCCACGGCCGTGGATGCCGTACGTACGCAGCCAGGCCGACATAACTTCGTCGGGTGGGGCCATCGGGTGTGGTGCAGGCGTTAGTCGTGCGACTAATCGTTGGGCAGTGACGGCACGAAGAGCCGTGGCGAGCGTATGGGGGTCTACACCCAGGTCAACAAGGCGGGTCACGCCCAACGCACTGTTGTCAGAATGGACGGTTGACAGAACCAGGTGTCCAGTAATCGCAGCTTGTACAGCGATGTCCGCTGTTTCGGCGTCTCGAATCTCGCCTACCAAGATTACATCGGGATCTTGCCGCAGCACGCTGCGCAGAGCCTTGGCAAAGCTTACGTGATGGTCCACGTTGATCTGCGTCAATCCCTCGACCTGATATTCCACCGGATTTTCAATAGTTACGATATGCCGCGAGGAATTATTCAGGGCGTTAAGCATTGCATAGAGCAGGGTGGTTTTGCCGGACCCGGTAGGGCCGGTCAGCAACATCATCCCGGAAGGGTTGGCTAGCACTGCGTTGATTGCGGCACGCACGGATTCCGTCATGCCGATGTCTGCGAGTTGTAATCCGGCGTTGGACTGATCGAGAAGCCGGCAGACTGTGTTCTGGCCAACGACAGTGGGAATAATGCTCATCCGTATATCAAGGTGCCGATCTGGAAAATGCAGGAACATCCGCCCATCAAGGGCGATATGCCTGTCGGCCGAAGATAGGTCAGCGCGAGATCGCAGCTTTTCGTCAAGCAGTTTTGCTTGTGGATCGTGGATGGTCGCAAAGTCTCGCAACAGTCCCTGGATACGGAAACGCACCCGGACATGTCCATGCTCTTCCTGAAAATGAACGTCGGCCGCAGACAAGCTCGCCGCCTCGTGGAAGCAATGGTTCAGGAAGTTCACCACTTCAGTTTCGTGGTGATTGTTGGATAGGAATAGTGGTGGTGCGCCCATGTCAGTTGCTGCCGCAGGCGGTGGAACTGTCGTAGAACTGAAACAGCAGAAATTTCTGTGTTGCAGCATCGGACTCGACTGACCAGACCAGGAGCCGAATGCGGTCAGAAGGGCTGTCTTTCAGCCATGGCGCGGCTGCGGCACGCAATCCGTCGAATACCAAGCGCACGGGCGCGGCGCCCCGACGAACTCGTTCACACGGGTCGGAGTTGAGCAGCACGTACCCCAGCCATGCGGCAATTACGACCAGGAATACCCCGGCGAGCGATTTCATGATCTCGTTCCTTTGTGCAGCATCCCTACCAAGGTCTGCACAACATCTCGTGCGGGTTCGGGAAGCGTCTGGTACTGCGCGAGGAACGGGCCTTCGTCGGTCGTCTGAGTATCGTCGAGACCGTGAAGCAAGTAAGAACTGGTAGTACCCAGGGTAGAAGCAAGCCGCTCGATGAGGTCCGCACCGGGCCTGGATCGCGGGCGCGGGCGCCTCGACTCCAATGCCCACATGTAACCCGTGCTAATCCCAACACGCTCCGCCAGCGCGGGTTGCGTCAGCCCTGCGCCCTTCCGTAAGGTGCGGAGGCGCTGCTGAAATGCGCTTAGTGCTGGGCTTGTTGAAGTTTTGTCCATACGTGAAACACATACCGCTGTTGTTTTTCAGGAGTCCGCGCGTTGTACGCGCCGACTGCGCGCCAAGTGTGTCCGTACAACGCGATGTTCTTGGCCAGCACCCAGGCGCCAACGTGCACATTGGTGCAAGCCGTTTCCAGTTCGCGCCGACCGATCCCAAACTGGCTCAGAGTCGGCAACCAACGGGAGTTGATCTGCATTATTCCGATGTCGTCGGTACCGTCCGTGTTCCGGTGAATAGCCCTTGGGTTCATATCCGACTCTGCCTTGGCTATGGCGCG
>JAQULY010000631.1 GCA_028718445.1 Kiritimatiellia bacterium | reverse complement strand
ACTGGGGCGGTCTTCGCGATCCTGCTCATCCAGACATTGATCGCCTCCCTGCTGGGCCTGTTGCGCAAGCCCGCCGACCTGCTGCTCCGGCAGCACCGCGCCGCCGAAGTGCGTTCGACCGGGGAGCGCTTCGCCCAGGCGGCGCTGACGCTCGCCTTTCTCCCTTACGAAGCCTACTTCAGCCTGGACGCGATAGTGCGCACGGTCTGGCGGATGTTGGCCGCGCATAGGCGGCTGTTGGAATGGAACCCGTCGAGCGAGGTTGCGCGTAATAATAGCCGCGCGAACCTTCCCGCCGCGTTCCGCTCGATGTGGATCGGCCCAGTCCTCGCCATGGCCGCGGGCGCCCATCTGGCGCTCACCCGGCCCGCCGTGCTGGTCGTGGCGGCGCCCATCCTGCTCCTGTGGTGGCTCTCACCCGCCATCGCTTGGTGGATCAGCCAACCGCTCGCCCGCCGCGAGGCGAGACTGACGGCCGAGCAGATATTCTTCCTCGGGAAGGTTTCCCGCAAGACCTGGGGTTACTTCGAGTCGCTGGTAGGGCCGGAAGACCATTGGCTGCCGCCCGACAATTATCAGCAGTATCGCGGTGTCCACGTTGCGCATCGCACGTCGCCGACCAATATGGGGCTGGCGCTGCTGGCGAACCTGTCCGCCTACGACTTTGGCTACATTCCGGCCGGCACTTTGATTCAGCGCACGGCGGACACGCTGCGCACGATGGAGGGCTTGGAACGCTACCTGCCTCCGGGGCTGGGGGGGCAGCCGGGTGAACCTGGCGCGGCCGGGAGCCACTTCTACAACTGGTACGACACGCAATCCCTGCAACCCTTGCACCCCCGCTACGTTTCGACGGTGGACAGCGGCAACCTCGCGGGCCATCTGCTAACCTTACGCCCTGGGCTGCTTGAGCTGGCCGACCAGCCGGTCCTGGGGGCAAGAGTGTTTGACGGGCTGCTCGACACGCTGGGGATTTTGCTGGAAGCGACGGGGGGGGCCGCGCCCTCCCCGCTGGTTGAATTCCAGGCGGAGCTTGAGTCCGCCTGCGCTTCCCGGCCCGCTTCGCTCGCGGCGGCGTGGCTGCGCCTTGAGCGTCTGACCACACACGCGGAGGCGTTTGCCGACGGCCTGGCCGCAGTCCCGGAGGCCGATGCGGACAAGTGGGCGCATGCCTTGGCCCGGCAATGCCGCGCCCAGTTGGATGAGCTGTTGTTCCTCGCGCCATGGGCGACGCTGCCGGCCGCGCCCGATGGCCTGGGCGACTTCCCCGGCATCGCCGGGATTCCGACGTTGCGCGAGGTGGCCGGGCTGCCTCTGCGGGTGTGGCAGGCCATCGACCGGGGGCTGGACGAAACGCCCGAGCTGTTGGCTTGGCTAGTCCAGCTTCGACCGCTGGTTCAGGAAGCGGGCCGCCGTGCGGGCGGGCGGATTGAAGCCGGCGAACGCCTGGCGCAGCAAGCCGGCGAACTCGCCTGCATGCGGTATGACTTCCTGTTTGACAAACAGCGCCGTCTGTTGGCAATCGGCTACAACGTGGGCGAGCGGAAACGCGATTTGAGCTATTACGACCTGCTGGCTTCGGAAGCGCGCTTGTGCAGTTTCGTGGCGATTGCGCAACGGCAAGTGCCGCAGGAGAGTTGGTTTGCGTTGGGGCGGTTGCTGGTTGCCACCGGAGGGGAGACGATCCTGCTGTCGTGGAGCGGTTCCATGTTCGAATACCTGATGCCGCTGCTGGTGATGCCGACCTATGGCAACACGCTGATCGACCAGACCTACAAGGCGGTGGTGCGTCGCCAGATCGAGTATGGGCGGCAGCGCGGCGTGCCCTGGGGCATTTCGGAGTCCGGCTACAACACGGTCGATGTCCAGCTCAACTACCAGTACCGCGCCTTTGGCGTGCCTGGCCTAGGGCTGAAACGGGGACTCGCCGAGGATCTGGTCATCGCCCCCTATGCCTCGGCGCTGGCGTTGATGGTGGCGCCCGAGGCGGCATGCCTGAATTTGCAGCGGCTCGCCGCCGACGGCGTGTTGGGCGAATACGGCTTCTATGAAGCCATCGACTACACCCCGTCACGCCAGCGCCGGGGGGAAGCGAGCGCCGTGATCCAATCCTTCATGGCCCATCACCAGGGCATGACCCTGCTCTCCCTGGCCTATTTGCTGCTGGGACGTCCGATGCAGCGGCGCTTCGCGTCCGACCCGTTGTTCCAGGCGACCATGCTGTTGCTGCAGGAGCGGATTCCCAAGGCCACGGCGTTCTATGCGCATGCCGCCGAAGTCTCCGATGTGCTGATGGCCTCCAGCGAGCCGCAGATCCCGGTGCGCGTCATCAACACCGCAGACACCGTTGTGCCGCAGGTCCATTTGTTGTCGAATGGCAGGTACCATGTGATGCTCACCAACGCTGGCGGCGGCTACAGCCGCTGGAAAGACCTCGCCGTCACGCGCTGGCGCGAAGACGCCACCCGCGACCACTGGGGCAGCTTCTGTTACCTCCGCGACGTGGCGAGCGGAGTGTTCTGGTCTACCGCCCACCAACCGGCGCTGAAGCCGGCGGAGCATTACGAGGCGATTTTCTCGGAGGGCCGGGCCGAGTTCCGCCGCCGGGATGTGCTTGAAGAGGGCTATTTCGACACGCATGCCGACATCGTCGTGTCGCCCGAGGATGATATCGAATTGCGCCGGGTGCGCATCACCAATCACTCCCGGACGCGCCGGACCCTCGATGTCACCAGTTACGCGGAGGTAGTCCTCGCCCCGCCGGCCTCGGACGCGCTGCATCCGGCGTTCAGCAATCTCTTCGTGCAGACCGAGATCGTGAACCGGCTGCAGGCGATACTCTGCACCCGAAGGCCGCGTGGCCCCAATGAACCGGCACCTTGGATGTTTCATTTGATGGCCGTGCATGAGGGCGAATCCAGCGGGGTGTCTTATGAGACCGACCGCGCGCAATTCATCGGGCGCGGCAACGACCTCGCCGCGCCTGCGGCCATGGCCAGTCCCGGCGACCTGTTGGGCGGCGAGGGCGCGGTGCTAGACCCCATCGTCGCCATCCGCCACCGGATCACGCTCGATCCTGAGGCGACAGTGACCCTCGATCTAGTGACCGGCGTTGCTGATACCCGC
>JAQULY010000630.1 GCA_028718445.1 Kiritimatiellia bacterium | reverse complement strand
AGCATGGGTCGCCCACCGGTAAATTTATCCCTGAATTTTATGTTTTTATCGACTTTCCCCCCTCCTACCGCCTTGCCGTTGATGAACGTACGCAGCACGGAACCGTCGTAGGTCGCCGCCACATGCTGCCACTTGCCGGCGACAACCTTGATTTCTCCCGACCGGTACTCATGGGTTATGTCGTTGGCATCCGTTATTTCAAAACAAAGGGCATTGGCTCCGCCCCCCTGACAAACCCGAAGGCTGTATAGATGGTCTTCCCCGAGAAAGTTCGGGCCCTTTGTGTATCCGTGGCTGAGTATGAATGCGCCTTCCCACAAATTGCCGTCCAACATCTCCGGCTTGATCCAGGCGGAAATGCTCATGGCGCTCTGGAGATTGTATTTGGGGGAAGCGCCCATATCGATGGGATAACCATCGAGCTTCAAGCCTTTGCCGTTCTTTCCGTCGGTTAGCGCCCGTTCGTCGATCGTGGCCGTCGTGGTTTTGATTTCGGCGCTTTTCCAGAACGCCCTGCCATTCTGGCCCTTCAGACCGAACTGCAACACGGCAAATCTCTTTACAACAGGATCACCGGTGCTGATCGTGATATTCCCCAGGGAATCCATTTTCGCCTGAAGAAAACTTTTTTGAAACTCCAGCCAGTTCGGAACATAGTTCGTGCCGCCAAATCCCGACGGTTGCGAAGCCGGTGAATCCGCCATGCCATCATTGCCCCATTGCAGAATAATCGCGATTGCCGCGAACGCGCGTAACATGATCTTCAT
This sequence comes from Kiritimatiellia bacterium, assembly GCA_028718445.1. GTDB lineage: Bacteria > Verrucomicrobiota > Kiritimatiellia > RFP12 > JAAYLN01 > JAQULY01. The sequence goes on along the minus strand of JAQULY010000630.1, from coordinate 2,365 downwards.
TCTTCTTAACCCTTCCCTTAACTTAACTTAACGCATCAACCGGACATGCGCGACGGCCGCCGTCCATGGCGGCGCGAGCTCGGTGGACTCGCGCACGATCAACTCCGCCGGCAGATTCAGACATCCGGCATCACCAGGCAGGCGCCTGTCTGGGCGGCGCGGCGCGCCATCAAGGGGATCAGCGACGCCCAAAGTCCGTCGCGCAGGCTGATGTCCTGTGGACGGCCCTTTGCCAGCCGCTCCAGAAACAGATCGAAGCCCTGCGTGTACGAGCCTTCCTCGCCAGGAACCGGGATGCTTTCGCCAGCTTGCTTCACGTGCGTGTTTGGGAAGAACCGGATGTGCGACGGCGCACTCCATTCCCACTCGAGCGATCCCTCGGTACCCTCGACCCAGCCCAGTTCGCTGTTGCGGGGATTGTTCATGGAAGAGTGGAAGTTGACTTGCGCACCCGACCGGTAGCGCAGCAGGATGTCCCATGTGTTCTCGATGGGAACCCCCTGACGGTCGAGATGGTTGCACAGGGCGCTGACATGCGTGAAATCGCCGCCCAGATCGCGCAGCCAATCGAACGCATGGCAGAAATGCTGAACCAACTCGCCTCCCGTATCCGGGCGAAAGCGCCAGTTGTCCATGCCGCCGGGATAGCTCTCAACCGGACGCAGCCACGACACCCAGTTCACCGTGACGCCGATGAGCCTGCCGATTTTGCCGGACTTGACCAGGCTCGTGATGGTCGCAAAGGGCTGGCAATAGCGGTGTGCCAGCCCCACGTGCACGTGATCTGCGCCATGCGCGGCTGCGGCGCGCAAACGCTCGTAGTCCTCCCAACTCGTCGCCACGGGCTTCTCGATGTAGATGGGCTTTCCGGACGGCAGCGCCTGCAGCAGGGCGGCGGCGTGAGCACCCGGGAATAGGGAGATCAGCAACGCATCGACATCCGGCGCTTCCAGCAGCGCCTGGGCGGAGTCCACGGCCGCGGCCCCCAGCGTTCGGGCAAGCGCGGCGGCGCGCTGCCCGTCGAGATCGAAGCAGCGCGTGACCGCGATGCGCTCCTGTTGCAGCGCGGCCTTGACCAGTACTTGCGTGCGGTTGCCGCAGCCCCACAATCCAATCCGTGTCTTCATAGTCGTGATACCCATTGTCGCGGTGGAGACGATGGCTAAGCGCGCAGCCCCTTCAACTGGCGGAGGAAGGCGTCAGGGATGCGTCCGTCGGGGGTGACCGGATGATCCCATGTGATGACGCCGCCCCAGGAATTGACATAAGCGGTGTAGGCCGCGACCATGGCATCCGTGAAGCGCGGCTCGCCGCGACCCCAGTTTCCGGCCAGGAAGGTCAGGAAGTGGTACTGGGCGCCTTTCACCCAGCGGCCGACCGGGATGACGCACGGCTCCTCGCCGGTGGTCGGCAGCGTGTTGGAGATTTCGCCGGCGGTGTAGTCCTCGTATTCGGTCATTGAGACGACCGGATTGTGGACGCCGGGGTTGAAGGCGACCAGGCTGTCGGCGTTGCCCGCTTTGAGCGCGGAGGCGAACGAACGGAAGTTCGGCTCGTCTTCGTGCCGGTACATGCGGTCGGCGTAAAAGCACCCGTCAACCCACCAGCCGCGGACCTTGTCGCCCCAGCGCAAGCTCCATTCGCGGATGACCGCTTCCCAGTTCCGCTGCGCTTCGCTGAGCCTGTCGTCGACGGGGACGGTCTGCAAATAGGCTCCGGGACGGAGGCTCCATCTCGATGGATCCCACGACGGCGTGAAGCGCAGCGCCTCCACCGCTTCCCGATGGTGGGATGGCGCGTGGGCACCCACATAGACCATGAGCGGAATCCCGACCTTCTTCAAGGCGTCCGCCAGGTCGCCCGGCAGGTCGCGCCGCGAAAGCCGGCTGGGCCGGACGCCCACGATGCGGTCGTAGGTGTCGTTTGGCGAGCAGAAGAAACCCGAGCACTGGCCTAGGGTCAGGAAGGTGTAGCCGCAGCCGATCTCCGCCAGGGTGACGGCATAGCGGTCGACGTCGAACGAATCGACCCGCCGATTCCATTCGTCCGGCGTCATCGTGATCGCCTCTGTGCTGCTGGCGGTCTCGGCCAGATAGTGGATGAAGGTGCCCCAGCAGGCCTGGTGGAACCAGTCGGTGTCGGCGCGTTTCCAGGGCGTCATTTCGTCTCCGTTCCCGAGCCAGGCGCTTCTCGATTCAACACCAGCGTGCGCCGCCCATCGGGCAATCCCGCTCCGTCCAAGGCAATGCTCGTCGCGTTGGCGCCGAACTCGACGCGGGGCGACGCCCCCGCCCGCACCCCCGCCATATCGCCTACGCGTTTCCACCGTCCCGGCACCGTCACTTCGCAAGGGCCCGTCGACTGA
>JAQULY010000629.1 GCA_028718445.1 Kiritimatiellia bacterium | reverse complement strand
ATCAGACCGGCCTCCAAGAACCGTCTTATGAGCTTCAATACCCGCCAGTCCTTAACCTTCCGGCTGACCCGTGACATTAGAATGTCATGGTTGACCCGGTCAAAGAATTTCTCCAAGTCCATATCCACAACCCATCGCTTGCCACTCCGGATGTATTCCTGGGCCGCTTTCACCGCGTCCCACGCCCGGCGGCCTGGACGGAATCCATGGCTCGACTCGGAAAACTCTGGCTCAAAGATCGGTTGCAGGTACTGCAACAGCGCCTGTTGAATCAGGCGATCCGATACCGTCGGAATGCCAAGCTGTCTTACCCCACCATTTGCCTTGGGGATTTCAACTGCCCGCACCGCCTGCGGTATATAGTCGCCGGCTAACAGCGCTGCCTTGACGCTCGGCCAATTCTCTTTCAGCCATGGCATAAAGTTGTCCACCGTCAGCCCATCGACTCCCGGTGCCCCCTTATTGCTCTTGACCCGATCATAGGCCGCCATAAGGTTGCCGCGTTCAACCACGGCATCCATCTCCCGTGGCTCTTCCGCTTTCGTTCGCCCAACAGCCGCCGTGCCTGACTCGGCACCCAAAACGGCCATAGGCAGGTTCCGCCTGCTTGCCTCCGCCTGGGCCACCCTTGCAGGCGTTTGTGCGTCTCTGTCTTGCATCGAGGTCTGTTGTCCTACTTGCGTTGTTTCATGTTCGGCCCTTCGGTGCGCGGCGCACCTACTATGGCCTCGGCTGACTTCTGCATAGGCATCCCAACACCTCTCGATGTCGGTAGCACGTGGCACCTTTGCAGATCTCCCCGGGTATTACGCACACACCTTCACGCTTATGCCTGTCGGATATACGTCACAGCGTTCCGTGCAAGTACTGGGCTTTGACGATATATGCCGCCTCACCCCGCTGCGCCGCCTCATCCGCTTCCTGTACGTCAGGCCAGCGCTTTGCCTTCGGCTTCCTTCAGATTCGCAGTCGCCCGCGACACCCTTGCCGTTCGGCTAACACTTCCCCTTGCCGGGCGTGTAGGGGACTTTCACCCCCAAGTATGTGCGCCCTGCCGGGCGCACATAGGTAAAGGCCTTCAACTCTTCGTTGGCAGCCTGCAGTTCCGCGGTGCGCTGCTGTACCAGTTCCTCTTTTTCATTGAAGCTCTGGGCCAGGGTGGCAGCCATCCGGTTAAAGGCCAGGGCGAGACGGCCAATTTCATCTTGAGTCCTGGGTTCCACCCGGCAGCTGAAGTCCCCCTGTTCCAAGCGAGCGGTCGCATCATGCAACTCATTGACCGGCCGGAGCATCTGCTGCTTGACAAAAAAAGCGATGAGCAAGGCCGCCAACGCCGAAACAGCCAAGATAGAGAACCGCAACAGATTGAATTCACGCACCACCTGTTCATTATGTTGCGTCAATGCGGCGACAAACGCATCCACCTCGGGGAAATGGTCAACAAAAGCTCGATGACAGTCTGCACAAAACGCCGCCCCTTCCCCTCTACTGCGCTCCGGATCAGCCATGATCTGCAGGAGCCGAGGCTTCTGTTCCCCGTTCCATAGCGCGATCAGCCGATCCAGCTGTTTATCCAGGGCAGCATGGGCTGCCGATTGGAGCGGCTGGGCGATCTCGCATACCGGACAACCGGACTTCAGTCCGGCGAGGGCTTGTTCGTAGGCCACGATCTCCCTGTCGATCTCTCGGAGGTGGAGCGGCACATCCAACGGCTCCGTCGTCGCACAGCTCACCAGGAAGTGGGCGTGGTTGGCCAGGTGAAAGATGTGCATGCGTTGGCGACCGGCCAGGTTGATGCGCCTGGCATCGCCCCGGATCTCCTCGGTCAGATAAAAAGTGGCAATGACCAGGCTGCCGAGCAGCAGCAGGATGGTGGCGGCGATGACGGCATATTTGCCGAGGATGGAAGTAATTATTTTCACGAGGAGTGCCCATCTGGCTCCGGCCCGGGATAAAATTCCGGATACAACTTTCTGGCGCAATCCGGGCAGATGCCATGGCTGAACTCTGCCTCGGAGTGATCCCTGATGTAGACTTCCATTTGACTCCATGCCCCCTGGTCATCCCTGATCTTCTTGCAGGAGGCACAGATCGGCAGAAAACCCTGCAGTATCTTGACTTGGGCCATGGCCTCTTCCCGTTCGCGGATGGCCTGATCCCTCTTTTCTTCAAGGGCCTTTCTCTGCAAGGTCAATACCGCCGTCACCCAAATGGCGAAGAGTGCCAAGGCCCGGTTAGTCAGCACCTTCCACATCTCGCCGCTCGGTGGTGAAAAGAAGAAGCCAAGGATGGTCAATACCGAACAGAAAACTGCCATCATGACCGTGAAACGGCGTTGTTCATGGCGGAGAGAGAGGAGCACGACCGCGATATACGGAATGCTGTCAGCTACCCCCAAAGGAATGAGCAGATCAAAGCCAAGGATGACCAGGGCCAGCAAAGTACAGACGATGACGGTACGGATATTGTTTCTCCCCCGCTCTGCCGCGATGTCCGGCTCACTCGGTCCGGATTGGCAATCGACGCTTCCTGGCATATCCTTCTGCCCTGACGCCATTGTTTCATTGGTCATGATCAATATGTCCTTTTCTCAGTGCTATGGCTGGATGAGGTAACGTCCTGATTAATAATTACAGCAACACATATACGGAGGCTTAAACCTGGGGACTAAGCCGAGTTATTATGCTTTTCATTCGGACTTTATTTTTTTTGCGGGATTGATGATGTGATTTGCGATTCTTCATTGATGGAGCTTGAGCGGCACAACGTAACTCCTCATGCGTGGCGGCGCGGGTAGCGACGTCGCATGCAGGAGTTACATTGTGCATGTCTTCAGTCTTTATGTGACACCGTACCTGCGCCGGCTTTGGCGTGGTGAGCACCGGCCGACATGATGGCGGTGTGGATACCTTCGACATAGTGCATGTAGGTCACATAGGCTTCTACGAACTCGCGGCCCGCCTCCACGCTTTTATCCTTGTTCTTCTTGGCTTCCAATGCCTTGTTGAATTTTTCCTTAATGGCCTCCGCCATATGGCCGTTGAGCTTCTTGGTCATCTCATCAGCGGAACCTTCGGCCAGAGCTTTGTCGGCCATGGCAACGATCGGTTCGACTGGTTCGTCCTTGATGCCAGTA
>JAQULY010000628.1 GCA_028718445.1 Kiritimatiellia bacterium | reverse complement strand
ATCAGTCACCGCGACCAGGTACTCAAGTCCTTGGCCGACGAAATCGAGGACGGTCGCCGGACCGTCGGATCGCGGCTGCCGTCGTTGCGGACTTTGGCCTCACGATTCCAGACGGGCATCTTCCCCGTCCGACAGGCGATCGCGGCGCTCATGGAACGGGGCTACGTGGAAACGCGGCATGGTTCCGGCGTCTTCGTTCGGGATCGCCCACAGGAACTGAACATGGCCGACAGTGTCATGCTGTGCATGGAGGCCACCGGACACGTGTTCGGCGAACTCACCCACCTGCTGCACGATCGGCTGCACAACCTCGGTATGTTCGCCTCCACGCTGGATATGGGCCATGGCGGCGCTGCCGACCTCCTGCGCCGGGCGCAATACTCGGCGTCCCGCTTCCTTCTCGTCCACGCGGGCGGGCACTTCCCGTTCGAGTCGCTGGACGCGTCCGCGCTCCGGCGCAAGCACGTGATTGCGGTGGGCGCCTGGGAGTCGGGGGCCCTTCTCGACCAAGTCCACCGCATCCTCGTGGACCATGCCGACTCGAGCCGACTGGTGGTGGAGCACCTGTGGACAAAAGGACACCGCCACGTGTTGCTCGTCGGTCCGCACCACATGCTCACACGTACCAACGTGTGGAATGGATGCGGCGAATGCCCCCCCAAGCTCAACGTGCAGGGTACCACCTTCGCAGGGCTCTGGACTCGCCGGGGCGGCCGGATTACGCCTTTCCCCTGTGCGCATGAAATCGACAAAGGCCCTCCATGCGACGAGGAACACCTGGTGGCCATTATGGCGGGCCGCGGCGCTGCGACGGCGGTGGTGGGCATGCGTGACGTCGATGCCTGGGATGTGCGGGAAACGCTTCGCCGCGGCTATCCCGAGGCGCTGAAACCCACGGCCTTCATCGGCGACGGCGACACGCCTTGGAGCCAGACTTCATACCCCCCCTTCACCACACTCAATTGGAAGCTGGACGAAATCGCCGATCTGGCCACGGGGATTATCCGCGACATCAAGGCAGGGAAGACTTTCAACACCCCCGTGGTGCGCATGGTAACGCCCCGGTTGGTCGTGCGAGGGGAAAGGAGAAGCGTTTGATGTATCCCGTCCCTCCCCGCGCCTCTTCTCTGTCGCGTTCTGCTCCCACCGGCGAAGAGTGGGCTGACCCAACGGAGATTTCTAGAACATAGCTGTTAGGCAGGAGGAGCAACAGGGGGGACAGGGATCGAGACTCGCGAACCTTGCTGCCTGCCATACGTGCGTCCTGCTGCCAGAGACGTCATGCGAAACCATCAACCAAGGACTTGATCGAGCCATGGTTGTCGGCACACCGGAGAAACTAGAATCTGACAGTTCACGGTCAGACATTGCGACACCTCCCAGGCGTTCCGGGGTCGTCCTTGAAAATAGCATATAGCGACGTGAGCGGCCCCTCCGTTCCCAAAATGGCCCCCTGTGTCCTCTTCACCGCTCTGACATCCCTTCCCCCAACGCCTGTTCCCCCAACGCCAGCCCGCCAAAGGCAACCGGAATCAGGTTGCACGATCATTAAAAAGAGGTATGCTTGCTTCATGTTGGCAGACGCTATTCGGCCTGGAAGGGGGTTCCAGAGTGTTACGTGTCTCGCGCACGGCGGCAATTCGCCGGAGGATATGCGTGGCCGGGGTGTGCTCTTATCCGCTGCTGGGCAGCCTTCGGAATGGCCGTTTTCGACGCCGAAAAAATGGGGCGTAAATTGGGCGTAAATCTCGGGCGTGACCCTAAGCGAATCGGACTGACAGTAAGGGACCCCGTACGACGGCAGCGCATTTGGCAGAGTTTTGAAATGCGCGAAATCATTAGCAAAAACTGAGATTTCCGCTGAGAAACGAGGGGAAAAGGATGGTGGCAAGGGTGGGAATCGAACCCACGACACGCGGATTTTCAGTCCGTAGAAGATCATTGCAAATCAAGGAGTTACGTCTGACTGCTATATTTATGCTATACTTTGGCGCCGCCATGTCTTATAATGCCGCTCATAAGCACGGGAAGACGCGAGAAAGGACACGGCCATGAGATCACGTCACGGTTACCTCTTCAAGCGCGGCGGCATGTACCAGGTGGCTTGGCGCGTGAACGGCAAACTGTTCATGCGCAGCACCGGCGAATCCGATAAGAAGAAGGCCAAGGCTAAACAGGCCGAGATCATGGCGCCGTTCGCCACGGGTGACGACGTCACCGTCCTGCAAAACCTCGCCGCCCGGATCGAAGGCCGCAAAGCCGAGAACGCGGCGCTGGTGGAGAAGGACAACCCACCCCTCACCTTCGAACATGCCTGGGCCGCCTACGTGCAGAGTCCGAACCGACCGGACTCCGGCGACCGCACTCTGCAGGACTACTCGGGCTACTTCAACACCTTCGCCGAGTGGATGAAGAAGCGCCACTCCGACAAGACGTTGCTGCGCGACGTGACGCCGGCTCGCGCCACCGCCTACGCCGTTTACCTCGGCAAGCGAAACCTCTCCGCCAACAGCTTCAACAAACACATCCGTTTTCTGGAACTCCTCTACCGCGTGACTCGGGATCCGCTTCGCCCCTCCACCAACCCCTGGCAGGACATTCGCCGCAAGCAGGCCGTATCGGTCTCCCGCCGCGAACTCACGGTCGAGGAACTCAAGAACGTCTGCCTGGCCGCCACCGGTGAACTGCGGATCCTGCTCGCGCTGGGCGTCTATACCGGCTTGCGCCTCGGTGACTGCGCCACGCTCCGCTGGAATGAAGTGGATGCGGCTCGCGGTATCATCCGTCGCGTGCCCAACAAGACGGCGCGCCGCAACCCCAAGCCGGTACTTGTGCCGTTGCACGCCGCACTCCGCGCCATGCTGGCCCAGGTTCCGGCCAAATTCCGCGGCGACTACGTCCTTCCTGAGTCGGCTGCCCTCTACATCAGGAGTTCGTCCGAACTCTCCAAGCGGGTTCACCGCCACTTTGAGGCCTGTGGCGTGAAGACCCAGAAACCGGGCACTGGCTTCTTCCGGGCGATTGGCCCCGATGGCACCCCCACCAAAACGTTCTCCGGCCAACGCGCGGTCGTCGAGGTCGGTTTCCATTCCCTGCGCCACACCTTCGTCAGTCTGTGCCGCGAGGCAAACGCTCCGCTCTAGA
>JAQULY010000627.1 GCA_028718445.1 Kiritimatiellia bacterium | reverse complement strand
GTGCCTGAAGGAGCTTCATTGCCCCTTCCCCGATTGCGCGCCCCAGCAACGGGGGAACCGCGTTCCCAACCTGTGTGTACTGCGGGACTTCGTATGCGCGCATGAGGCCCCCTGTTGTGACCTTGCCAACGAACTCAAAGTCATCTGGAAAGGACTGGAAGCGTGCCATTTCTCGGACGGTGAGAGTGCGGTCCTCGGCATAGTGAACCAGGTCGTCGGGAATCGTGAGCTGGGCGGGTGCCGGCGTGTGCCGTCTGAGTGCCTTCTGGGATTGCTTCTTGGAGCTGAGCTTCGCGAGGAGGGCATTGAGCTCAGCCTTGCTTTGGGGGCGGCGGTAGCGATCCTCCTCGAAGAAATAGAGCAACTGCTCCATCAGGTATTCCTTCATGTGGTTCGGGAGGCAGCATAGGTCCTTGCTCTCCCACGGCGTCACTCCGTGTTTGGCGAGGACGCGCAGAACGCGAAACCTGGCACGCACGCGCGGACAATGTTCGCGGAACTCGTGGTTCGGGACCGTTGAGGCGGATGCCGGCCCCCGTCTGGCTTTCTTGCCGGGAACCGGGAGTCGCAGGGCCAGATAGTCGGCATACTCGGACCGCCTGGGCGGCCGGCGCCCCGTCTTTTGGCGAGGCAGGTCATCTATGGCCGCTGCGGCATCGGGGCAAGTTCTTTGCCGCGGAAGGAGTTGGCCTGGCCATTCGTTTGGACGAGTTGATGCGTCGATCCAGCGGAATGAATCGTGGGCGCGGCCTGTTTGCTGGATGGAATGGTTATCAAGGTGTGCATGCGCATATGCCATAAGATCCAGAACGGGCCTCCAGTTTGGCGAAGCTGACAGGCCGCGCTGCACGGCTTCGGCAATGTCCTTGCGGATTGCGAGCATGACAAAGCGTGGCCGGCTTTGGGGAACACCGTAGTGCTTGGCGCTGGAGTGAGTGCAGATGGGAACGTAGCCGACGGCGTAGAATGCCTTGGCGATATCGAGCCAAGCGTGGGAGAGATCGCCATCACCATTTGTGAATGGGTGCAGAATTCCCGACACGTTCTCTAGGGTAACAAGTCTGGGCTGCAGAATGGCCGCACACCTTACCAGACTATAGGGGAGTTGGTTTCTTGGATTCTCAGCCTCTCGTCGTCCGGCGCAACTGAAACTCTGACAGGGCGGCCCACCAGCGAGAAGATCGAGATCAAGGGCGGCGGGATCCAGTGATCCATCCTCCTTGGCCTGGCTGAGGCCGGCGAGGAGTTGATCCACACCTCCAACAAACATGGCCCCGCGCATGTTGCCGAGACGCGCGATGAACTTCTGGTCTGGTTCATCCGCGAGGTAATGCCGTGGATCATCCTGCCACTTGGTCGGGTCATCATCACGGCGCTTGCGTTTGCAGATCCTAACGAATCGCTCGTGGTCACCAACGGATGGAGAGGTGTCCAGGTTAAAAACGTATGTGCCTGCGGCCATGGGCGAGAGTTCGTTTGCGAACACACGGCGGAAACCAGCGGATTCAAGGCCAAGCGACAGACCGCCGCAACCGGCGAAGAGCTCGGCATAGCTGTACTGTCGCTTGCTTGTCGGCATGGTCAATTCTCAGCAAATTTCTTGCCCGGCGTGATGCCGCGTTCGACCGCTTGATTGCGTATGATTTCGACCGCCTTGGTAGGACCGACATCCAGAGCGTGCAGAATTGCCTCTCGCACCTCGGGGAGGAGTTCGGTCGTGGCATTGTTGTCAAGGTAGATCACGCCTAACCCTCTTCCGAATTCCTTGCGTGGTAATCACGCTCGTCAATTGGCTCTATGCGATGGGCGAACTGACGGATCGCTTCGACCTCGTCCGGGGTATAGACGATCTGGTGCCCACGATATTTGCTGCCCACAGGGATTCTCCCATCGCGTCTCCACCGCCACAACGTCTGCCGCGTGATGCCCACGACCTCGGCCACTTCCTTTGCCTGAAAATACTGTCTTCCACCGATCTCGACCGACATGATCACCTCCAGCCAAGCTGGGGATTCCCGCTGCCAGAATCAGAAACCGCCAATATAGCTGCCACGGAAGCGGATGTCAATGGCCGTATCAAACCGTCTCCGAAGGTAACTACACGTTGCGTACCGTAACACATACTGGCCGGATCGGATAGACCTTGACGAAAACCGGGAGAGCGTGTAGCTTGTCCTAAACACATGACGGAATAGTGTCCAGGACAACGACCACAAGGCGGAAAGAGAGCATGGCAGGTAACCCAGCATTCGGAAAGAGGATACGCGACCTCCGGGAGGCGCGGGTCAAGACGGACCCGACCTTCTCCCTGCGGCAGTTCGCCGAGAAGGTCGGAATCAGCGCAACGTTCCTGAGCAAAGTCGAACGCGGAGAGTTTGACCCGCCCAAGGCCGAGCACATCATCACAATGGCCGGACTACTCGGTGTGGATGCCGACGAACTACTGGCCCTGGCGAACAGGGTCGATCCGGAACTCGAGAAGATCATCAAGGAACAGCCAACGGCACTGCCTGACCTCCTGCGCACGGTTCGCGGCATGTCGGTGGAAGAGCTGCGCAAGCTGACCGAACGGGCACGCGAACAGAAGGACTGATGCAAGAGGCAGGTATGGCGAAGGTTAAATTCCTCAAACGCGACGAGATCGAGAGCGCCACGCTCAGCCTGCTGGCCGACTACGGCCGCAGGTACGGCGCTCTGTGATCGGCGTGCAGCTGACCCCGGTGCAATTGATCGTGGCCGGCGAGAACCTGGGCGGGGAAGGCGTTTCGTCGTTCGACCGGGAATAGTTCATCCAGAGCTGCGAGCGAATGAGACTGTAGCGACCACTCAAAGGCACTCTGGCGTGGTCAATGATCACGGTTTCATTGGCATTTCTGAGTGTGGTCGCCACAGTGAAGCCTTCCTGCCACCGTGTTTCAGCGCGTGACATGGCAAGTCGGAGTCGTATGGTTGTTACGCGTGCCTGTTGCCGAATGCGCTGGTGGAACTGACGGTCGGCTCTGAAAACCAGTCTGCCCTGCTGACGGGAGTCAGTATACGGGACGCCTGGGGTCAGCCGTTTCTGTACAGGAAGAGCGGCGGGATTAACTTCGTCCTGCGGTCATGCGGTCCGGATCGGCGAATGGGCACCACGGGCGATATATTG
>JAQULY010000626.1 GCA_028718445.1 Kiritimatiellia bacterium | reverse complement strand
TTGCTCTCGGCTTCGTCTTTGGACGTGCGCGCCGCGAAATAGACCCAGAAGTATTTTTCTTCTTCCAAGGCCTTGTTGCGCGCCGCGGTCGCAAGCTCCTTCTGCCGCTCCCGCATGCGTTGCAGCGTCGCGGCGTGCTTCTCGACCACCCAGCCGCCCTCGCGTTGCACCACGCCCCAGACATCCGGCGAAAGCTCCTGCTCCGCCATGGCCCTGCTCGCCGCTTCCTCGTTCGGAAAGGGTTTGCCGTTCTTGCCCACCTTCATTTCGTCGCTCATATGCGCCTGTCTCCTGCTTGGAACCCAGGTCGCTCAGGGGCGACTCGATGTGTGTGGTTGCCTTCGCGTCAGCCGTCTTACTCGACGGCGATTAGCGCGAAGTTGTTGGACGCCACGTTGACGTACGTGACGTCGTTGATTTCGATGCCCTGCGGCATGCGCGTGCCGACCGGGGCTGTGACCCAGTCCCACATGCAGCCGATGTAGACCACGCGGCCGGAGGGCACGGCGATGTCCAGCGTCACCTCGTCGGCCGCGTCGCCATCGTTGCTCAGGGCCACAATGTGCGCGCGCACCAAGGCCCCGGCGCTGGTCAGGATGTCGATGGGGCTCCCCACGCCGGTCGTGGCGGTGGTGAGGCCCACATCGACGTGGCCGGTCTTGTTGGCCAAGGTATCGAGCGTCCAGGCGGCGATGCTGCCCCGGCGGTCGCCCGCAAAGGCCGCCACCGACTGCGCGGCGATCTGATGCGCCAGGCTGGCCGTGGTGACCAGCTCGCCCCCCGCATACGGCTTGATGCCGGCCGTATTGGCCAGGAGCGCAAAGGCCGGCGCGTTCGCCACGGAGGCGCGCGCGATGCCGCCCGCGCCGGTGGCCACGCGCGCCATGTCGCGCGTCCAGTAGATTTCATCCAGGTCCGCGTTGCCGATGGCCAGTGCGCGCACCTCGCTGGGGATGAACCCCAGTCCGATTTTGACCGCGGTGCCCAGGCCCCGGTAGATTCCTTGTACTCGTTTCATTGTCTTGCCCTTCCTCTATCCGTGAGAACTTGCGGTAGCGCGCCCGCCACACTCGTGACGGGCGCAGCCTGGTCGCTTAATTCGGGTTGGCGGTGCAGGCCACTTCCAGGACGGCGCAGGCATCCTCGAAGAGGATTGCCCCGCCCCACCAGAACTTCCAACCGACCGAGCCGTTCTGCCCGAGCTCGTCGCCGTAGCGCGCCACGCCCGGCTGGAGGACCATGATGTGCGCGGCATTTGCGCCCTGCAGGCGCACCACGCCGAAGGCGTCCTTGCCGAGGCACAAGATCGGGTACACATCGCAGGCCGCTCCGCCGGCGCCAGGCGCCGCGCCATTCGAGAGCATGTCCACCGTGTTGCCGCCGCCCTGAATGTAGGGCTCGACCAGGTTCGAGAGCACGATGCGGAAGTCCTCGACCGCGCCGATTTCCCCCTCGATCTTGCGATCTGGATCGCCATACTCGCTGTACGGCCGCCAATTCGTGCAATTACGGAAGTCCGCGGCCAGGTCGGTGTGGGCCACCAAGAAGTAGCTCTCCTCGATGCCCCAGGTATTCGCGAGCGTCGTCGGCGCGATCAGACGGTTAAGTTTCTGCACGTTCGCGCGCGCGAAACCGCGATCGACGAGGCGCAGGTCGCCACGCGTCACCTTGTTGGTGACCGTCGTGCGGCCGGCGACGCCGCCGGCGAAGTAGCGGTTGGCGCTGCTCTTACAGAGCTCGATCGTCAGCCGCTCTTCCGTCTCGGCGAACTGATCGGAGCACTGCCGCAGAGCCACATCGAGTGGATTGTCCTCGTGCAGGTCTACGCACTTGTCGGTCAATTTGCAGACCGCCCCGAACTGCTGCAGCGTCGCGACGTAATCGCGCATCCTGAGCGGCTGTGCCGTTGGCGGCACGCCTTCGGCCAGCGGCGCCATGGCCGCGGCGAAGCGCTCCGCGCGCCGCCACTTGACCGTGTCGCCACGTTTCTTGGGCAGGGTCGTGATCTGCCCCAATCGTTGCATCACCATGCGCGGTAGCGCGTTTTCGAGCAGCCGCAGGACGGAGAGAAGACCCACCCTGGGGATAATGTCTCCGTAACTGATCTTGTTATCTGCCATTTCAGCACCCTCCGGCGCGACTCCGCGCCTTTCGTTGTTACGCGCAACTCGTAAGGGTTGCTGAAAGTTGTCACGGCCTTCCGGCCCAAATCTATGTCACATACATCCTGAAGGGCCGCTGGTGGCCCTTGCACTCGCGGCGCTTGCATTGCACCTCGATGGCCGTGCCCGGCCCCAGCCGCCCGATGAAACACGGGGTCGAACAATGCGGGCACCTATGGACCGTCGCATCGATCGGCGCCGGGAAGCCATCACTTCTTGGAGCCGGCCCGCTCTTTTGCAAGTCGCTCAAATTCCACTCCCGCTTCTTCTTCGCTGATGAACTGACCATCGCCCAGTAGACCATCGTCCGCGGCCGCACGCGCCGCGCCGCCGCCCGAGCCCGCCGCGATGATGCCCAGGCGCAAACGCTTGGCGGCGTCGTCAGCCCCCTTGTTTACGCCTGCGCCCTGAGGCGCCGCTTCGGGGTGCTCTGCCAGGTAGAACCTGATGAGCCGCGCGGCGTCCTTGCGCTCGGGACTCGCGCCAAGCTGCTGGATCGCCGCTGGTTGCTCGCCATACCACGCGTTGAAACCAGGCGAATCGGCGATGGTGCGCGCGCCGGGCACCTGCCCCTCGCCAGTCCCGTCCAGGGCGCCCAGCAGTTCCTCGCGGTGCGTGCGGTAGCGCTGTTCATCGACATAGGCGCGTAGCGGCGCCGTCATGCGCTCGGCGATGGCCACGATAGCGTTGGTGATGGCCGGGTAATCCTTGGCCAGGTCCTTGAAGGTGGTGGCCCCCTGGTTATTGGCCTTGTCCTCCGGTTCGATTTCCAGGTCCCCCAGATCGGCAAGCAGATTCTGGCGCAGCGACGCCACCTCATCGCCGAACCCCTTGATGTCGAATGCCGCCGCGCCCGTGCCCCTGTGGTCGTCCCCGGCCTTGCCGCCGCCAGCGTCCTTGCCTGCATCCGCCCCGGCCTTGCCGCCGCCAGCGTCCTTGCCTGCATCCGCCCCGGTCTTGCCGCCGCCAGCGTCCTTGCCTGCATCCGCCCCGGCCC
>JAQULY010000625.1 GCA_028718445.1 Kiritimatiellia bacterium | reverse complement strand
CTGGCATCAGACATCGGCCTGAAAACACTGCGCGGGGAAGGTTATAAACGCCCAAAAGACTTCATCGAAGAAAAAATCTTGATCCTATTAAATACCATTTGACTTACCACATGCCTGCGCCTTTGCGAGAGACATACCTTCGTCTTCTCTTATCACCTGGCCCTCGACGATCAGGTCTGCCCGGAAACCTTCGTCGAACCTGATCCCTTTGTGGATGATCGCCGACTCAATCACCCGCGTTCCGATGTCGTTTTCCGTCAGCCTCTGCGCCTCCGCGCCTCTGCGCGAGACATGCCTTCGTCTTCTCTTGGTCCCAACATCGTAGGTCAGGCGCGCTGTCAGCCGTCGCCTGCATCCGGCTTGTTGGGCTCGTTTCTGTGCTCCTGTTCCGGAACCGCCATTCTTGCTCCATATATCGATGCCGCATCCTTGCTGCCTTTGTAATAGACGACAAACCACTCGTTTCCCGCCAGATGTGTCATCCATGGATATGTCCAATCACCATCCCCTGTAACGACCACTCCGATCCGTCGCCACTGAAGCGTTTCTTGATGTGCATACCAGAGGGATATCCGGTGCGAGGGTTCGCGTTCGGAGACCAGTGCGTAGAGACGTTGCGGGTTGCTTGGATCAACGGTTAAAAAAGGGCTTGGATGCACCGCCTGGACGTTGCCCTGTATAGCCCGTTCGGTAAATTGCCAGCTCTTCCCGATGTCTCGACTCACAAACTGATGATAGGCACGTGCCTCGTTTTGCCTGACCAGGCCGACCAGTCTTCCTCCGTCTGTGTGGATGAAGACAGGCTCGTTGTACCCCTCGCTCGTAATCGTCTGGGGCGGCCCC
Source organism: Kiritimatiellia bacterium (assembly GCA_028718445.1). Taxonomy (GTDB): domain Bacteria; phylum Verrucomicrobiota; class Kiritimatiellia; order RFP12; family JAAYLN01; genus JAQULY01. The sequence goes on along the minus strand of JAQULY010000625.1, from coordinate 2,330 downwards.
CAAGACTTTCCATTGTCGCTGGAGTACGAGATCCATATCCCGGCGCCCTTCGGTTTGCGGTAGTGGCCGCATACCGCCATCCCCATTCTTGGGACGGCGAATACATGGCCGAATACTGAGCCGGTCTTGTTGTTGCCGATGGCCGAGGTATCCGTGCTCTGCCAGGTCTTCCCGTGGTCAAGAGATCGCCAGCCAAGTATCGTATTCGCCTTGTCTCCGTCATACGCCATAGCCAGAAGAATAACGGCGCCGTCATTTCCCATGCCCAAGGCGAGATTACCCACATCACGGTAAGGTTCTCCATCTTTCGGGTAGTAGCAGAGCAGTTCAGGCGGGGAGAAACTGCGACCGCCATCTTCCGACAGTGATACTGCCAAGCCGGATGCCCCTTTATTGTGGCCTATGCCGGCGCTGTATGCCAGGACAAGAGTCCCGTTGTCGGCACGAACAAGTTTCGGCCAAGAGAGGTGCCTGATGGCATTGTTATCGGGTGACGGCACAACAACTTTTGGGTTGCCTATCAGTGGATTTCCTTCGGCCACGACTAATCCAGCATTCATGAACATGCATGCTCCAATAAGCAAGGCTGCTCTCATCTCAACATCTCCTCCATCACTACTCTTCGGTGAGTCCAACGTTGCGGCTGAGGCGCGCTGTCAAGCGTCGCCTGGACCTGCTGGTTCGGCCTGGCTCGCTCGGTCCCCAGGCACGATGGCGCCGTGTTCCCGGAGTATGGCGCGCACATCGTCGATTGGGTGTTCCTCGGGATCGATTCCTGTCCGTGCGCTGAGTGCGGCCATGGCCCCCGCTGCCTGTCCCATGGCCATGCATGGGCATTCGACGCGCAGAGCTGAGTTTGCTTCGCGGTCACTCGCAAGGCAACGCCCGGCCACCAGCAGAAACTGGCTGTTTGCGGGCAACAATGCACCGCGCGGAATGGTGGGAAGCACTCCCTCTTTCAGTGGGCGTCCGTTAATGCCTTTGCCGTCGTTCAGGTGCTCGTCGATCGGATAGAAGGCGTAGCACACGGCATCATCATACACCACGCCGGATTCATATTCGGAGACGGTAATCGTCTTCTTGCCCTTGATCGTCACGGTTTCGCGGATGCCGACTTCGGGACATACCCAGTCGATCCGAAAGTTTTCGAGCCCCGGTTGTTTCCGCAGGAACCGGTACATGCGCAACAGCGCCTTGCGCCCTTCGATCTCGACTCGGGATCTCCCCTCACTCGTATCGGCAAGCGGCGCGTGCAAGTGGTTTGCGTTGTGACCATGCTTCTTCAGCAACGCCTGTGGGCCGTCGTCGCGCAAAGCGATATCGGTTGTCACCAGTTCGCCTGCGGCAATGGCATCCTCCGAAGCCGCCCTCAACGCCGCGTAGTCCAAAGCGTCGGGTTCATAGCCGGAGCAACCGAAGGTGAGTGTCCCTGGCTGGACGATGTCCGAATGCACCAACTCAAACCCAGCAAGGCCAACCGCATTAGCGTCGCCGGTAGTGTCGATGAGCACCTTGGCGCGCAACGACTCCAGCCCGGCCTTCGTACACACCTGCACGATCCATGTTCCTTTCGTCATCCGCGCGGCGGCGGGCATCGCGTGAAACAGGATATCCACTCCGGCGGCAAGAGCCGCTTCGTCGGCCAACGCCGCGAAGATTGCCGCATCGATTCGCACATGACGCGTCCCTTCCGAGGGCTTCGGCAGTCGCTCATCGGTTTCCGCATAGGTCTTGCACAGCAGTTCCCAGCCAATTCCGCCGATGACCTGGCGTCCCCAGGCGAAGAAGTGCGCCGGATAGTTGATACCGGCTACGGTCATCGTCCCTCCGAGCATGGCGTTCTTCTCCACCAGCAGCGTGCTTGCTCCAGCGCGGCCTGCCTGTATAGCCGCCACGGTGCCGGCGGTTCCTCCGCCAACCACGATCACGTCATATTCTCGTTTCATATGCCAGATTCCTCTTGCCGAACGTAATTTTCAGCGGTGGCGCACAGCGCCATCCGCCGGAAAATCTTGTTCGGAAATCCTCGTCATGCGTGTGCATGTTCGAGCCGTTCGGCAATCCAGACTTTGATAACGGATTGCCTTGGAACGCCTAGCCGCTCGGCTTCCCTGTCAAGGGATTGAATCATCCAAACGGGAAAGTCAACATTAACTCGCTTCTGTTCTCGACCAGGGCGGGTAGCATTGGCAAAATCAAGATATTTGGAGACGTCCTCGCCTCTGTCGAATTTCTTGTCAAATTCCTCACTCTTCATATTTATCGACCTCCTTCGTCCGAGACCGGCGGACAGATATGATTCGCGTTTTCTCGTTCCGGAGCGAGAAGAT
>JAQULY010000624.1 GCA_028718445.1 Kiritimatiellia bacterium | reverse complement strand
AGACGAATGGTCATGGTCACTGGCGAGAGATCATACTGAATCTTCTCCTCGCAAGCGGCGAATGCGAGCCGGTAAACCCCGTTGGTCGCGAGTTGTCGCAGGGGAAAACGGCCGGCGGCATCCAGCGGGCGCCACGGCGCTTCTGACGACGCCTCACGCCAGACGACCTCACAGACGCCGCGGTTGACGTAGGCGGTGGGCACCGCTTCCACCGGCGGGTGCCAGTCGTATTCCGTAACGAGCATTGGTGACTCGCTCTCACAACCCGCCACGAGCCGCGTTTCCGGCAAAGGCACACAGGCGGTGTGCGTGAACGTCGCTGCCTGAGGCAACCGGGCTCCGAAGACAACGGCCGCGACTTCGCAGGTGTAGATGCCGCTTCTGGGGAAGTGCAAACGCCCGGGCGTGCCGCGCGGCGTCAACAATGACCGCCAATCCGTTTCGCCATTCAACCGGTACTCGTACCGGGCCGACCTGCATGTCGGGGACAAGGCGGCAGCTATCATCAGACTGTCCGGATGTGATCGGGAGATGACAGATCTCGCCGTCAGGCGCAGGTCGTTCAGGCGTAGACAGTAGGCGCCACACTCATCTTTCATCCAGAACCAGAGATTGCCCTTGGCATCGACATGGCGGGCGTAAACTGGGCGTCCAGCTAACGGCGTTTCGGCCAACTCTGGGTCGGGCGCGGGATGGGCAGGCTGTGCAAATGGCGTCAGGCCAGTGAGCGGTTCGAAGAGACCGTTGGTGTAGACGAGAGTGCTGCCGTCCTTTCGGCGCAGTACCGCGCCATCACGCGGCGACCAAGTCAGTGCCTTAATGTCTGACCCGACAGGGATTGCGTGCCAGACAATGCCATCGTAGTGTCGAACAACGCCCGTGTCGGCGGCAACATACCAGATGTTGCGCGTCGGCGTGATCGCAGCGTGGTAACCTTCTTCGCTGAACGTCAGGCGGGTTGCACCCCGGTTGGCGGAGCGCTGCAATGCTCCCAGCATGTGCTGGTCGTGAGCGTTCTCGTCACTAACCACGGTCGCTGTTGTGGGAGTGAGTTCGGTGACTATGCCACATTGATGCCCATACCAGTACCGCAGATAGACCGTTCCCAGGTCGTCCCACGCCGTGCCGCTTAACATGCTTCTTGCCGGCACGTCCGGCCAAGGCTGTTCCGACCAGTTGGCTCCGTCCCAACGCCGCAGCAGCTTGCCTTTGGCGGGCACGCAGGCGATCGTTCCTCCCATTTCCATGGGACACGTCCGTGGGTGGAGTTCGACGAATTGCCACCGTTCCGGCTCGGCTTCCGTCGGAGGGCGTGGTGCATCGAGTGGCAGGCGCAAAAGCCGCCACCCTTGGCTTTCAGCGGACATGAACAACAGTGAGCGATCGATGGTGAGAGTTGCCAGCCGAGGGTGTCCTCTGACTCCGTGGCTTGCGTCCCAGCGCTCGGCGCCTTCAGCGTTCCAGCGCCAGAGGCCGGGACGGCCGTCAGCGAAAAAGATGTCCCAACGGGATGTGCCATTCGTTCCGGCAGACATGGTCTCGGAGATGGCCACGATGCTGACGTCCTCGACCGGGAGATCGAATCTAGTCACCTGATCCGCTCCGCCAAGTCGGTACACGGCGTTCGTGGTCTTGGCCCACGGTGTGCCGTCCGATGAGCGGAACATCGCCGTGACCGGCTCCGTTACATGGGCAAAGGGCGACGGCAGGGGCAATTGCGCGCCGCTCAGCAAGTCAAACGCCTCGACCCCTGTTTCCTCCTCGACCATGCGTAGCGCCACCGGACCTTGCCAGTGGAAACAATCGCGCGTCGTATGCTTCCAAACAGGTTGTCGGGTCGCCAGCCTGCCATCAGGAGCGATCACGTGGAAAGTCTGTGCGTCAACCACGATGATATGACCCGCATGTTCGACGATCACGGGCAATCGCTCGCGGTTAGTGACCTGCGCCGGCAACAACGTCCAAGCGTCACGGTGCCAAAGCGCTATGCGCTGCGTATTCCAACTGATCAAACGACCGTCGCGGGCGACATAGGTGTTTCGACGGAATTCCGGAGAGTCTCCTTCGATGGCCAACGGTTCGCAGTACAACCGCGCTTCGCCGTCAATCAGACGGTATATCCTTTTACTGGGCGGCACGTTCAGGCGCGGCTGGCCATGGTCATATCTCTGAATATAATAACCGCGCTCGGCGTCCCCCAAAAGAACGTCAAAACCGATTCTCTCCGGCGGCGGATTGCCCATCAGCCGACGATAGGCCTTGCCGTCGTAATACATGGGTTCTCCGTTGTTGAGAAGCGCCCATCCAGTGCCGTCATGCTCCATCGCAAACGCACTGATCGGCAGATTGACGGCGGGCGGCCAGGGCGTCGGTGCCGTACCGGCCAACAGTGCCGACGCGGTCACGATGCCAACGAGCCAGGCGACGTGGGTACGATTCATCGCCCGTTCCCTCCATCCGGCTTGCCAAGCCTCCGCAGACCGTCCTCTATGCGTGCGCGCCGTCCGGCCAGTTCCCTCAGCTCGTCCAACCGAGTGCGGGCTTCGGGCGCGCAGGCGCGCAAGGCGCGCAACGCCCAGTCAGGCGGTTCCGGCCCGGTGACCAGCGTCTGCTGAAGCGCCCCCAGATAGGCGTCCAGCGGTAACGTGAGACGAACCGGCAGCCTCAGCGGTGACGGATCGCGCCAGAATCCGTCCTCCTCGGCACAGAACAACAGCGTCTTCTCGCCGCGGCCAATCTCGGCAACGCTCAATCCGACGCCTGGTTCGACCGTCTTCCAGTCCTCCTCACCCTCGTGACGCCAGGCCAGACGGACGGTCCGGCCTTCCGGCGAAGGCACGGCGCGTACTGGCGGATACCAGGGATGAGCGTCCACGCTGGCCGTATCACCGCTCGTGGAGGCATCGGTCCGCAGTGTCTCGGGCAAATCGAATGCGGACGCAACCGTGAAGGACGCCGCGCCAGGCACGCGCCCGCCGTAGTCAAAGGCGATCACTTCGCACCGATGGTTTCCCGCGGACGGGAAGCGGAAATGCGCGACCTGCGTGCGGCCTGACGGCACGCGTTCCCAGTGCCCGTCTCCCAGCCGCGCCAGATGTACGCGCTGGCGCCAGGCAGTGCCGGCTTGCAGCGGCACATCCAGCGTTCGGCCGCAAGTCACTGGCGGCGGCGCGGCC
>JAQULY010000623.1 GCA_028718445.1 Kiritimatiellia bacterium | reverse complement strand
GTCTATCCTGAACCCCAGGAGTTTTGTCGTGCCTCGGCTGGGCGCCACCAGTTTGCTTCGATCGCTCAGATACACCGACCAGCCGCCGGCAACGGATGCGCCATGACTGTGTAGCGCCGCGCCAACATAGAGATTGGCCGCGTCATACCTCAGATAAACGTCGCCCGCATGCAAAGCGCCCCCGTCATACCGAAGTCTTCCGGCCATCAACACACCGGCATCCCCATTCCAGCAGGCGTCGGACAGCGCTCCATCCAACACCGGCGCGGCCGTATCCCACTTCGCCACCAGCGCTTTCGCAACCGGAACGCGAATCTTCGTTGCTCCCCTGATTACCGAAGCCGCCACCCATCCGGGCCCCTCGGAACCGACCATCCGCGTCGAATGGTGATAGAATCGTTGCGCCGTTTTCGGCTCGTACTCCACGGCATTCTCGCCAAGGCCATACGTTACATTTTGATCTATCTTGGCAACAAACCCGTCGTCGCTTACCCACAATATCCCGTTGGTATCCATATGCTCTTTAGGCGCACCGAAATTGACGCCCATCCGCAAGGTCGGGTCGTCTTCCACGGGCAGGGCCAGCCGCCGGAATGCGTACTGGCTGAAGTTCTCGTTCCAGTACTTTGGATCAGGATCGTGAGCAAGCATCACATCGATCGAGGGCGTGAAGCCACAGGAACAACCTGTCTTGCCGATAAAACCCACCAGCCCGCAACCGGCATAACTGTCTTCTGCCGGACAGCCGTCCTTGAACGGTATAGTGATCAGGCCGATATCGTGCGAGTATAGCGAGCTGTTTTTAGTTGTGTCGCCCACTGTAATTCGTCCGTAGGGTGAAAAGTTCGGGCTGGAGCAGGAACCTGAACCCGTTGTATAGGGGTAGCTATTGCCCCCCGGCTCCCTCAACCCAGAGAGCGGATTTCGCCTCGGCAGACCCGGCGTCTGATCGATGACAGACAGGTTCGCCGCCGGCTTCTTGGCGCCGGAGAAGGAAGAAATACTATTCAGGACGACCCCCGAATAGGCGTCTCTGCTCTGTCCTCCCTGCTTCACATTAATCCCTTGAACCAAGTCGGCATCCGCATAGCCGTACCGATCGTTCCACCACAGTATGCCGAGATTCCCGCGGGTTGCCTGATCGGCGCTACCCACAGAGCCGCCGCCGGCCGGCACAATCCAGTCCGCCGCGTCCGGTAGCGCACCCACGCGTGTCAACACCGTGAATTCGTCCGCGCTGTCGCGTGTTACCGTCGCATTTACCAGCCCAGCAGAGTCAGCCCATCCGGCGAACGTCGTATGCTGAACGCTGGTCGTAAAGAGCCACGCCTTGCCGCCGTAGGGCCTCACTGAACGGAACAGCCCCTTCGCAAAGTTCACGCCGCCGGAGAAACCTGCCGCAACCACGTCCTCCGACACAATCAGCCGCCCCATATACGGTGGAAGGCCGCAATCCGCCGGATTACTTTCCACAAGAACTTCCCCGCGTACACCGTACACTCCTGCCGCAGTCAGTTTGTTGCGCAGGGCATTCGCCTTCACCGGATCCGAATCCACAGCCACAACATAAAGGCTCGACTGCAGGATCAATTCCTCAGCCAGCCTCCCGCTTCCGATGCCCGGCACAAACGCCACGCCCTTGTCGTTTACGGCGCTTCCCGACAGAATCCGCGTAGCCCGCGTCTTCCACACGTCGTTCGCGCTCGAGAGCGGAGTCGTCACCACAGGGTAACTCTTGGGGCTTGCTTGCGCGTCCCCGCTGAAACAGTACAACGACTGCCCGCCGGAACTGTAACTGGCCACAAGCAGTCTGCCATTGGCGGCGATGATCCTCTTGATGGTACCGGCTACACTGCCGAGTATCGCAGGATCGTACCCGTTGCCGCCCACACTGGCTCCAACAGGCCAGTCTGAGCCAGTGTTAACCCAGCCAGGTTGAGTGGAAACGTATTGAATCTGATCGTGACTCACAATCCAGTCAAAACCATAACTGCCGGCGCCAAGAGGCACGATTCCCGGATCACGAGCCGATGAACCATGCAACATGGCCAGTCCCCTTGCGAAATCGTCGGCTTTCGTTCCCCCCGAGGTCAGACCGTCCATCGGGCCCGTATAAAACTGGAACCATTGCGGCTTCGCATGTGGGCACGGCACGTAGAAACCGCCCGGCGTCATAGAACTTTTCACCAAATACCCTTTGGGAGATAAGACCTCCGCCAGACCTTCCCTGGCGCAGTAATCCTCATTCATCCAGACGATGCGTCCCGTACTGGGGTTCAACCCACCGACAAATACTCCCTCCATCGCCCATGTCCCGGAAGCAAAGTAGAGCACCCCATTTTCCAGCATCAACCCTCCTGTCACCGCCCAGGCCGAGGTCAGCCGGTCGTAGGCAAACACTTTCTTCTTCGCAAGTTTCGACCCTCCACCGCCCGATACCGCCTGAACCTTCCACACGAGCGCCCCGGTATCCGCGTTCCAGCAGTAAATGAAACCATCGTCGGATCCCGCATAGATCTTGCCCTGATAATACAACGGCGCCGTCCGAATCGCCCCATCCGTGCATGCGCTCCAGAGTTCCGCGCCGGTTGCCGCATCATAGGTCCGCAGGCTCCCGTCAATATCCGAGCCGATAAACACCTTCCCATCCGCCGCAATCGGTTCGATACCCGTAGACAGCGCATAAGACGTGTAGAGCCCACTACTCCCCAAAGTTATCCGCGGACGAAAATCCCGCCGCCATTGCAGGCGCAGAGTCTCCGGCAATTCCATGGCAGTTACCGCAGTTCGCATCGAGTTGGCTCTGAATGTCGGCCAATCGTTAACGTTCTCATTAATGAAAACCGTGCAAGTCGCTACGGCTGTGGTCTTCACTCCCGTCCCGTCGTTGTAACTCATCAGCCACGTAAAATTATCCCAACCCAGGTTGCTGGAATTCGGCGTGTAGGCGAACGTCATTCCGTTTATCGTCAGAGTTCCGCCGGTTGGCCCGCTGACTTTCTTGATTGACACGCCGGTACACCCCCCGCCGCCCGTGTACGACGGCGTGATGGTGGTTGTCGTACCTTTGACTGCCGCTGCAGCTTGATCGCGCGGTACCGGCGGCGAGGCCTGAACCGTTAGCGATACCGTTCCCAAGTTGCTCTCCGCAAGCCCGTCGCTTACCTTCCATTTGAATG
>JAQULY010000622.1 GCA_028718445.1 Kiritimatiellia bacterium | reverse complement strand
GCATCGCTACTTCCCCGGGAACATCTACGCCAAGCAGGAGCACGTTCCCGCCGAGAACGAAAGCCATTGCGATCCCGAGGTTGAAATGCTGGAGGCCGCCACGCATGCCGGCTGGACCCTGGAATTGATCTGCGGCAATCGCGGTTTGGGCGCCTGGCGCGTGCCTTGGTCCTATCGCCGCGAGTTGGAACACTACGGTCCCTACCTGCACGATGCGCGCGACGACGTGATGCCGTTCCGGAACCTGGGCGTCCCCGCCGTCTTCCGCAAACGCGCCGACATGCTGTTGCCGCTGCTCAACAATCTACGTTGGAAGGACCCGCAGGTCGGGATGCTTTACAGCGTGACCAGCCAGATGATCGGCTGGCCATACCAGGAGACCGAGTTCGAGGGCTTCAGTCTGCACCAGAGCCTGTTCTACAGCTCCATTCCGTATTTCATCATCCACGAGGACGCCATTGCCGATACGCGCGAGAGCCTGGGGCTCTATCGGGTCATCGTGGCGCCGTACGCGCCGCTGATCCAGCGCGAGACGGTCGGCGAGTGGATCAACTGGATCCGGGCCGGCGGTGTGCTGCTCTCGAGCGGACCGTTCGGGGTCCACGACCAGTTCGGGAAGGAGGATCTGCGGGTGCTGCGCGCCGTTTTCGGCGGGAGCCTGAAGGCCGAGTATGCGAGCGACGAGATCGCGGCGGGCGGCAGCAACCGCCTGGACGCCGCCTCCATCGCCTGGCTGCGCGGAAACGGCATTCTCGACGTGGACAGCGTCTCCGGCTGGTTCTGGAATGTCTCTTACGACAAACTGCCGGAAACCGCGCGGGTGCTGCTGCGGCTCGAAGACGGGCGGCCGGTGCTTCTCGAAGGCGACTACGAAGGCGGCCGCGTACTGTTCAGCACCTGCGGCAGTTTCGTCAATCAACTCGGAACGCTCTACGTGAACCGGCTCCGGCAGCGGATCGTGCCGTTCACGCAGCCGACACGGCCATACGGCCTGCTGGCGTTCCCGCTGACCGACGCCACGCACCATCTTTATTTGTCGGTCATCAACTTCGATTACTACAACACGGTGCGGGACACGCTCACACTCGATGCGGCCGTGCGTCGGGTCGTGGACGTGGGGCTGGAGCACGGTTTCCCCGTGCCGTTCCGGGCAACCGCGACGACCACCGAAATCGATCTCGAACTGGGGCCCGGGCGCTGTGCGCTGCTGGACCTGGGCTACGAGGCGGACATGACCTGGACGGTGCGTCAGATCAACGAGGATGGCGGGGTGTCTCCCGCCCCGCTGCCGGACGTGTACACGGCGCGTCTAAAGGACATCGCGGCGTCCAAGTTGCCGCCGAACGCCAAACGGGAAGCATGGGCGTTGACGGCGATGGCCCGCCGCTGGGCATCACGGGGTATAGCGTGCAAGGCGGAGAATTACATGACGGCCGCCGGGGCCATAACCGCCGACCCCGATTTCATCTCGTTTGACGGGGAACGGGTGAAGGCCAAACGCGTCGCCGCGCCCATGACCCTCGACGGCAAACTGGACGATTGGGCCGGCGCGACGATGTATTCGCTCAAGGGCTCCGGCACGTCGGGAGGCAGCTTCCAGAGCGCGTACGACGACAAGAATCTGTACTTGGCGGTTGTTGTTCGCGACGCGGACGTGAAGAGCTTCGGCGAGGAAGGCGCGGGCTGTCACTGGAGTTATGCCTGCGACGGGGTTCAAGTGTCGCTCAACCCCAGCGATACGGCGGGCAAGGTCCCAACCGGGCTCGTTGACGCGCTTTTGCACGACGGCTCTGCAAACCTGCTCTTCTCGGTCAGCGGCCGGATGAAGACAATGCCGTTCACCAGTCTGCCTCCCGCCAATGCCCGGTCGAAAACTCGCAGGGTGAACGACGGCTACGTCATGGAAATTGCCATTCCGTTGGAGGACTACGGCATCCTTCCCGAAAAGGGCGCCTCGATCGGATTCGATGTTCAACTTAAAGGCGCGACCGGCACGTTCAGCCGCTATGCGAAACGCGAGAGCCGAACTTTTGACGGAAAGCGTCTGGCGCGGCTTTATTTTGAGAGGCTCATGTAACCCCCCCGGACGCTACGCCAACCTACGCATGTGAACAACCTAAACCGGTCTGTAGGCGCAGCGACCGGGGGTTCTGCAAGAGCCTCAATAGTTTTGTATTTTGTGGAGCGAAATCATCAATCCGGATGAGGTGTGTATGAAGGCAGACGTTGCAGACACGGGCATTCGCAGAGAACTGAGCTATATGGGAACCGGGTTGAGGGTGCGAGGTGATGGGCTCTTGCGGTTGGAAAGTGCCACAATTACAATACCGCTCTATGCGGTCAAACCTATGGGAGGATACATCGATGAATAGCAGAAGATTCATACGGGGCCTGGTGGGGTTGCTGGGAGTCAGTCTCGCGGCTGTTGGGTGGGCGGACGGCGTCACGCACTACGTGTCCGCGGCTGGGTCGCACACCCCCCCCTACACAAACTGGGCCATGGCGGCCCACGACATCCAGTCGGCCATTGACGCGGTCACCGTTACGCCGGGAATCGTGCTGGTTACGAACGACACGTACACGCTGACTCAACAGGTCGTCATTGCCGGCGGCGTGACGGTCACCAGCGTGAACGGCCAGGCGTCCACCTTCATCAACGGCGGGTATCCGTCCTACACTAATCGCTGTTTCTATATCTCCCATGGCGACGCCGTACTGGACGGTTTCACGATCAGCAACGGCTTTTTGACGGCCAACAACGGCGGCGGCATCTACATGACGACGGGCACGGTGCGCAACTGCGCGATCGTGCAGAACACGGCTCTGCACGGCGGCGGCGTCTACATGACGGGCGGCACCATTCAGAGCTGCACGATCAACAGCAATGTCGTGCAGCCCGGCTGGCCCAATTACGGCGGCGGAGTCTATTGCCAGGGCGGTTTGGTGCGCGACTGCACGCTCGCGTTCAACGTTCGGAACGGCACCGGGGATCTGTACGTGTACGGCCTTGGCATTTACATGGTCGGCGGCGTCATCTCCAACAGCACAATCCGCAACCACACCGCGAATGCGGCGCTTGGCGGTGGTGTGTGTATGCAGGGCTCTGCGATTGCGCGCGATTGCTTCATCAGAGACAACAGCGCCTCGAAGGGCGGCGGCATCTATATCTTGGGCGCCGGGT
>JAQULY010000621.1 GCA_028718445.1 Kiritimatiellia bacterium | reverse complement strand
AACGAGATAATGACTTCCGTTGATCATGTGTCCTTGGTTTTGTCCAGCAATGGCATGTTCGGGAGCGAGAGCATCCTAAAGGCTTTTCCCTGGATTCCGCACAAGGATAGTGGATACGGTGACAAGGAATGGGTTACGCGAAGGTACCGCTGGCGGTCGCAGGCACTTGCTCCGCTCGAAACACTGTGGGTTGGCATCAAGGGCATCCCCGCCGCTGGCGCTTCCTCAGGCAAAGAGTTGGCAGTAGATAACTTGCGCATTGCCGTAGGGCAGTCGCTCAAGGTGGATCGCTTGCGGCTTTTGCCGCCCATACCGCGAGCGGGTGCCGCCATCCATGTGGCCTTCGATGTCACTCCTTTCGGAGGCAATGTCTCCAATGTCATGGCCCAACTGCATTATCGCCTCGATGGAGGTGAATGGGCGGTGACAAATCTGTTTACCCAACCTACGGCACTAACCTGTTCGACGTCGATTGTGGCCTCCAATGTCATTCGTGCCTTGTCTGCGAACACGAGCCTAGACTATTTTGTCTCGATGCATTTCAATGGTGCGGATATAACATCTAGCGTCGTTTACGCGCCGGACAACGCCGTGCTAGATGATGCCACTGGGATCGAGACCATAACCGGCGAATATTCATACGTTCCGGCTTCCATTGTTGTTCAGGAACTGGGCAACGTCTGGATAAACGAAGTATATGCGTCGGATGATGCGTCTGGGCACTTCATTGAGTTGGCCGGTCTCAACGGCAGGGACGTCTCTGGCTGGAGCGTGGAGATTGAGGATCTTGGCGGGGGTGCGGGCGGGGCCGTCTATCCGTTTGGCGCGGATCGCCATGTCGCGCGCAACCCAACCGGCGACTGCGCCTTCCTGCTGCTTGGCGGAACAGGCATTACCGACAAGGACATTGCCCTGTCACAAGCGCTGCCGGCTTCCGGAGGTATCCGGCTCAAGAATGACCAGGGCGAGGTCGTGGATTGCATCTCCTATGACGTTGGCTCTACCACAAATGGGCAGATAGCAGCGGGTTATGTCTATGTCGGTGCCATGTCGTCCGGCCAGTCGCTGGCGGCCACGGGCGAGGGAAATCCCGCCAACCGGCCGTTTGGCACGCCTTGGACACTCTCCAATCCGCCGACGCCCGCGGCGGCGAATCCCGGCCAATTCCTGGACAATACGGCTCCTGTGGCCTTGCTCAGGCCGCGGGCGGACTGGACAATTTCAGCATCGAACATGCTGGTTTGCGCCTATGAGGCGGCGGAACTCGACAAGCCTGTAAGCTACCAATTCACCAACCTGACTCAGCATGTTGGTGTCGAATGGTCCACCAACAACAGCGCGAATTTCGGGGGCATAACGGAGAACAGCTCCCAAACATTCGTCGTGCGCGCACATGATAGCGTGGGGAACACCTCGGAGTGGTCAGAGGCCGTTTCTGCCTACACGCTGCTCAATACCCCCGCCGCGCCGACAGTCGAGGCGACGGCAAGCGATACGCTGCAAATCAGCGGCACCGTGCCGAACCTCGGCATGGGCGCCACGTCGAACAAGTTCGAGCGGGTGGAAGACGGTGTCTGGAGCAGCGGCTGGCTCGTGGATGGAATTGCCAGCCTTGCCGGACTCGATCCCAATACCCGGCACGGATTCCGGGCGCAGGCAAAGAATGGCGATGGCGTGGAGACCGAATGGAGCGCGACCAACGCTGCCTATACGCTGGCGCTGACGCCTGCCGCCACGCTGGCGCTGGACAAGGACGGAAACAAGATCCTGCTCGATTTTGCCGGTGTCTACAATCCTGAGACCGGTGCGCCGACGGATGGCAACCCGGCCGGCACCCGCTATGCCGTAATGGCCGAACTATGGTTCAAGAACGGCGCCGTCGCCACTAACTACATCGCCCTTGACGGTCAGGCCGTGCCCACCAACTGCTGGGCCCTGTTGCCCGTCTGGCAGAACCTGGCGACCAACGGCAGTTGGGGCGCGCAGGTTGATATCACCGCTACCAACATCGGCTTCCGGCTCGTCGCCGCGAATGGCGACGACGTGCCCACCGCCCCCGGCCCGGGAGCCTACACCTTCTTCGAGATGACCATTGCTCGCGCCGGCGCCACGCAGATCCTGGATGGCGAGGGACTGGTCTCGGTCGCCGCCCGTATCTCCAACCCCTGGACCAATGCCTGCAATGCGGGCCTGAGCTATTCGACGGACGACGGCGCCTCCTGGCGCCCGGCGACACTGGTTGACGCGTCGGTCGCCTATGGCGGGGTCACGATTAATCCCGCCGAAACCAACCAGTTGCGCGGCATCGCCACCGATCAAAACGGCACCAACACCGTCCAGGCCACCTGGAACGCCCGCACCGATCTCGGCAGCATCGCCGACGCGACCGTCTGGCTCAAATGGGATGCCGAAGATCCGATCGGCGGCAAGCCCTCCGATCCGGACATCGTAGCGCCCGCCTTCGCCGCCCTCGATTTGCAGCCGCCTTCCGTTCAGTCCGTGGTCTGCAACCAGACCGGTCCCACCAACGCCAATCCGCTGACCTTCGCGGTCACCTTCTCGGAACCGGTTGACTTCACGAACGGCGCGGCGGTCACGGTCGTCAACGGCGTCGTCGCCGGCGTTGCGGCATCGCCCTCGCCCAGCGCCACCTGGGCCGTTTCCGTCACGCCGGCAGCGCAAGGAGTCGTGACCATCGCGGCCATCGCCACCAACGCCGCCGCCGATGTTGCCGGCAACCGGTCAACAGCATGGAGCGGCAGCGTCGGCGTCGACTACGACAGCGTGGCGCCGAAGGTGACGATCGACCAGGCGGCCGGCCAGGCGGACCCGGCGAATGCCTCCCCGGTGGTCTTCACGGTGGTCTTCGACGAGCCGGTGACGGGCTTCGCGACGGGCGATGTGACGGTGTCCGGGACGGCGCCGGGGACGAAGACGGCGACGGTGACGCCCGTCTCCACAACGACCTATACGGTGTCGGTCAGCGGAATGACGGGGAGCGGTACGGTGATCGCCTCGATCGGCGCGGGCAAGGCGCTGGACGCGGCCGGGAACGGCAATGAGGCCTCGACCTCGTCCGACAACACGGTGACGTACGACGTGACGACGCCGAAGGTGACGATCAACCAGGCGGCGGGCCAGGCGGACCCGACGAATGCCTCCGCGGTGGGCTTCACGGTGGTCTTC
>JAQULY010000620.1 GCA_028718445.1 Kiritimatiellia bacterium | reverse complement strand
CCAATTGCGCCGAAGCCCTGTTGCTGGCGCAACTGCATGGCGCCACGGACAGCGGTGCCTTCCCGGCCGCCGAGGTGTGCCGCCGCATCCACGACTCCCATGCGCCCGGACTGCTGGTAGTAACGCTGGGCGCGGACGGCATGCTGATCAGCCGCGACGGCCGGATCGTGCGGCATGTGCCGACGGCCGCCCGCGCCGTCTACGACGTCTCCGGCGCTGGCGACACGGTCACCGCCGTGTTGACGGCCGCGCTGGCGGCGCAGGCGACACCGGAACTCGCCGTGCAGCTCGCCAATCTGGCGGCCGGAGTAGTGGTCGCGAAGGTGGGCGCCGCCACCGCCACCCCCGAGGAGATCCTAGCGCATGCCCAGGGCAAGTGAGAGGACGCCCGTACGCCGGGCGGCGCTTTTCCTCGATCGCGACGGCACGGTCATAGCGGACGAGGGCTACCTCGCCGCTGCGCCGGGCGTGCGCCTGCTGCCAGGCGTGCGCCGCGCGCTGCAACTGGCACGACGCACACACAGGCTTTTTCTGTTCTCCAACCAGAGCGGCATCAGCCGGGGCTATTTCGGGTGGTCCGATGTGGATGCGGTCAACCGCCGCATGCTGAAACTGCTGCGTCTGCCGGAACCGGTCTTCGATGCCGTGTGCATGGCGCCGGAACACCCCGGCGAACCGGCGGTCTACCGCAAACCGTCTCCGCGGTTCATCCTCGAATCCATCGCCCAGTTTGATCTGGATCCGGGACAATGTTGGATGCTGGGAGATCGCCTCAGCGATCTGCAGGCAGGCGCGCGCGCCTGCATCCGCAGCGCGTTGATCGCAGGAAGCCGGCAGGCGTTGCCGGACGATCTTGCCGCGTACGTGCAGACCCATGGCGTGCCGGTCTATCCCTCGGTGCTGGCGTTCGCTCGAGAGTGGTGCGGCATGCCCATACGTGGTCACGCAAGCCACCCGTGAATGTCTTCGGCCGCCGCACGGCCGTCGGCAATGGCGTGAACCACGAGCGAGGCGCCGCGCGTCAGATCTCCGCTGGCGAAGACGCCCTTCACAGCGGTCTGATGACGCGCATCCCTGATCACGTTGCCGCGCGCATCGAAGGTCACGCCTAGATCCTGCAGCAGCTTGTTGCGGCGCGGGCCGGTGAAACCCATCGCCAGCAGCGCCAGATCGGCCTCGATCTCGAATTCGCTGCCAGGCTTGGGCCGAGGCGTGGCGCGTCCGCCGGCATCGGGCACCCACTCCACCTCGGCGCAGCGCAGTCCGGTCAGATGGTCGCCGTTACCCAGAAACGCCAGCGTCGTCACGCACCATCGGCGCGTACCGCCCTCCTTGTGACTGCTGGAGTCGCGCCGCATCAGCGGCCAGGCAGGCCACGGCGTGCGCGGGTCGCGCGCAGGCGGCGGTTCCGGCATAATCTCGAACTGGCGGACACTCCGCGCTCCCTGGCGCAGCGAGGTGCCCAGGCAGTCCGATCCGGTATCGCCGCCGCCAATGACCACCACGTGGCGCTCCGTGGCGACCACATCATCATCCGGGGAGAGCGCATCGCCATCGAGGCGACGGTTCTGGGCGCGCAGGAAGTCGAGCGCGAAGTGAATGCCCTGCAGTTCGCGTCCCGGCGCCTTCAGGTCGCGCGGTTCGCGGGCGCCGCCGGCCAGGCATATGGCGTCGAAGTGCGCCTGCAGGTAACGTCGGGAGACATCCTCGCCGACGCGCACGCCCATCTCGAAGACCACGCCCTCGGCGCGCATCAAGGCTATGCGTCGGTCCACGATGCGCTTTTCCAGTTTGAACTCGGGAATGCCGTAACGCAGTATGCCGCCAGGGCGCGGATCGTCATCGTAAATCGTGACGGGGTGACCCATGCGGTTGAGGCTATCGGCCGCAGCCAGTCCGGCGGGGCCCGCGCCGATTACGGCCACGCGCCCTGGCAGCCGCCGGGCGGGCGGTCGCGGCTGCACCCAGCCTTCGGCAAAGCCGCGCTCGATGATAGCGCGCTCATTGGCGCGGATGGCGACAGCATCGCGGTGTATGCCCAGCACGCAGGCGCTCTCACAGGGGGCCGGACAGACGCGTCCTGTGAATTCCGGAAAGTTGTTTGTGCTGATCAGCAGTTCCAGCGCTTCGCGCCAGCGTCCTTCGCGAATGCAGCGATTGGTATCGGGAATCAGGTTTCCCAGGGGACAACCATGCGCATGGCAGAAGGGCAGCCCGCAGTCCATGCAACGCCTGGCCTGCTCGACGCTGGTGGCGGCAGGGAAGGGGAGTTCGACCTCCATCCAGTCCGACAACCGTTCGGTGGTGTCGCGATAGTCCGGCGAACGGCGCGGAATGGTCAGAAAGGCGTGTGGTTCGGACATGGCGGGTTGAGGCGCGGAACTCATGCCGCAAGACTCTGGCTGGTTCAGCATCTCAGCCATGTTGCACCTCCTCCCGCGCCGTGGCGGCGTCGTCGGGCAACATCAGGCCCAGGGCCTTACGGTACTCGATCGGCAGTACCTTCAGGAATCGCGGCAGACAACGCTCCCAGTCGGCCAGCATGGCGCGCGCGCGCGGGCTGCCCGTCAGACGCGCATGCCGTTCCACCAGACCGCGCAATTCCCGTTTGTCGCCCTCCTGGGTGACCGGCTCCAAATCCACCATCTCCAGGTTGCAGCGCGTGTCGAACAAGCCGTCGTCATCGAACACGTAGGCAATACCGCCGCTCATGCCGGCGGCGAAATTCACTCCGGTACGTCCGAGCACCACCACGCGCCCGCCGGTCATGTACTCGCAGGCATGATCGCCGGCGCCTTCGACCACCGCGCAAGCCCCGCTGTTACGGATGGCGAAGCGTTCGCCGACGGCCCCCGCCAGATAGGCTTCGCCGCAGGTCGCGCCGTAGAGTAGCACGTTGCCGGCGATCGCCTGCGCGGGCGTCTCCGCCGTGCCGGCGTCCTCGGGGCGGATAACGATCTTGCCGCCTGACAGTCCTTTGCCGGCCATGTCGTTGGCCTCGCCGGTGAGAGCGAGCGTCAGCCCCGCTGCGGCCCAGGCGCCAAAACTCTGTCCGGCCGTGCCAATGAAGCGCAACGTGATGGTGTCTTCGGGCAGACCGGCGTGTCCGTGGCGCTTGGCGATGCGGCCGGCGATCTGCGCGCCGACGGCGCGGTGCACGTTGCGGATTGGGGCACGCAGTTCGACGG